>JACMMA010000160.1 GCA_014379275.1 Armatimonadota bacterium
GGACGAGGCTACCGGGCGCGGCGTTCCGCTGGTCGAACTGCGCACCTCGAACAACATCCGCTTCTACACCGACAGCAGCGGGGTTGTTGCTATCGATGACCCGGACCTGATCGGGCAGACGGTTTACTTCAAGATCAGCAGCCCCGGCTACGGCTACCCGAAAGACAATTTCGGCAACAGCGGCATCGGCATCACACTGACTGCGGGCGGAAAAACGGTCGTCAAGATCACGCGGGTCAACGTCGCGGAACGCCTGTATCGGATCACGGGCGGGGGCATTTACCGGGACAGCGTTTCGCTGGGTCTGCCGACGCCGATAAAACAGCCGCTGATCAACGGGATGGTCGTCGGGCAGGACACGGTGCTGATGGTCCCGTACAAAGGCAAACTCTACTGGTTCTGGGGCGACACCGACCGTCCGGCGTATGTGCTCGGGCAGTTCGCGACCTCGGGCGCGACCTCGCTGTTGCCGGGTAAGGGCGGACTCCCCCCGGAGCGCGGCGTGGACTTCACCTACTGGGTGGACGACACGGGGTTCAGCCGCCCGATGATCCCGCTCACCGGCGCGAAAGGTCCGGTGTGGGTCGGCGGCACGTTCACGCTCACGGTCGACGGCGCGGAAAAACTGTTCACGCACTTCGCCGAGGTAGATTCGGCGATGAAACCCACCCGGTCGGGTCTGGCACAGTTCAACGACGCGAAAGCCATCTTCGAGCCGATCCACGCGTTCGACACCGGCGACCCGTTACATCCGAACGGTCACCCAATCCACGTCAAGCATAGCGGGATCGACTACCTGTATTTCCAGCCGGAGGCGATGGTCGCGTTTCCGCTGGTACGAACGCGGGCGAGTCTAAAGCATTTGACCGACCCGAAAACCTACGAGGGCTTCACGTGTCTCGTGCCGGGAACACGTTTCGCGGGTGCCGGAACGAAGATCGAACGCACGGAAGGGCGCATCGTCTGGGGGTGGAAGCCGAATACGCCCGCTGTCGGCATGACCGAGGTACAGGAACTGATCGCGAAAAATAAGATGCGACCCGACGAAGCATTAACGCCCTTACGCGATGTTCTGACCGACGCCGCCGTCCTGTCGCACGGCGGTTCTGTCTATTGGAACGCGTTCCGCCGCCGCTGGATGATGATTGCCACGCAGGTACACGGCGCCCCATCGTATCTGGGCGAAGTCTGGTTCGCCGAAGCAGATACGCCGGTCGGGCCGTGGGTATATGCCCGAAAGATCGCCACTCACGACCGCTACACGTTCTACAACCCGACCCAGCACCCGGTGTTCGATCAGAACGACGGGCGGACGATCTATTTCGAAGGCACATACACCAACACGTTCTCGGACGTCAAAGACATCACGCCGCGCTACAATTATAACCAGCTCCTGTACCGGCTCGACCTCGCCGACCCGCGCCTCGTCCTGCCCGCCCCCGTTTATCGCGTTGCCTTGCCCGACGGCGCGGTGTCATACGCCCAGCGCGATAAGATACAGGCGCAAAAATCGTGGCACCAGATCGACGCGATCCCGTTTTACGCGATCCCCTCCGACCGCCCCCATGACGGACTCATCGCGGTGCACGCGACAGCAAAACACGACGGCAACCCGCTGTTTTACTGCCTCCCCCTCACACCCGCGAAAGACGAGCCGTTTTCGGCGGACGCGCTACTTCCCCTTTATGTCTACGAAGACGCCGAATCAGGGGAACGCTCTTTTTCGACCGATGCCAGCATCCCCCCGGTGCCCTCCGCGAAGCGCCTCCCCCAACCACTCGGGCGCGTCTGGCGCAACCCGACGGCGGTTCTCGCTCTCGATGCCTATGCGGGCGAAGGCAACAGATGATCTCTTTTTTTGCTTGAGGGTGCTTTCTATCGGTGGCGCAGGCATCCTCGCAAAAACAACATCGATCGTTTATCGGGATCGGGTCACCGTCCGGCAAACAACTTGAGGCTTGCCCCAACGCAAATTATTTCTTGCGTATTCCTCATATCCCTTGACGCCAGAAAGATTCGGTGTTATTATTCACCAACCTCTCTAGAGAGGATAGGTGCGATTGCCGTGTCCTTGCGGCAGGGAAAGCTGTTAACGTCCTTGACTTCTGATACCGGGTTGAAACATCGCGCGGTTGAGCGCCAGATCCGCCAGTATATTTTGGACGGTGTGTGGCAGGCGGGCGACCGTATCCCCGCCGAGCATCAGCTTTCCCAGCAGTATGGCGTTGCCTACATGACGACACGGCAGGCGGTCAGTAACCTGGTGCAGAGTGGTCTGCTCCAACGCATCCCCGGCAAGGGAACGTTCGTGCTCGCGACCACACCGACGGTGCCGGAGACACATCAGCGCACGTCCTTTTTCCTACTCGTCCCTGCCTTCTGGCAGCGCCTCGACCCCTATTACTTCCCGGAACTCTTGGGCGGCTTTCAGGACTATATGGCGCAGGAAGGCCGAGCCGTCACCATACTTGATTATGCCACCGCGGACCGGGAAGGGCTACTGGCTACCACCGGCGACGCACCGGGTGCGGTGGTCGCCTGCCTCCTGCTCGGCAAAGAAGAGGCCCACCTTGCGGACCGACTCCGCGACCGTGGCTACCGGGTCCTTGCCGTCAACCGATATACCGGGCGGCGCTCCATCCCATCCATCGCGCCGGACAATGCCGGGGGCACGGGTCTTGCGGTCGATCACCTGGTGGGACTTGGGCACCAGCGGATCGGGCTGATCAAAGGCAACTCTGGCAACCTCGACGCCGCCGAACGGCGACGGGGCTTCCGCGCTGCCATGCGCCGCCACGGTCTTCCTCCAGGCTACGAGGGCGGCGACGGCTTCCGCGAAGAGTGCGGATACCAGGCGGCACTCAAGCTACTGTCGGTGCCAGAGCCACCGACGGCACTGGTCTGCGCGAGTGACCTCGCTGCCCTCGGCGCGATAAAGGCCGCGGGGGAGCTCGGCCTTTCCGTGCCGCACGACCTTTCCATAGTCGGATTCGGCGACTTCTCGGTCGCGGCTTATGTACATCCCGGCTTAACTACGATCCACCTGCCTCTGGCACGGTTGGGACGTAGCGTTGCAGCGTCACTGATTACGCTTGCCGGAGACGGTCTCGTATCAACGGAGATTATCTCGACTCAACTCGTGTGTCGCGGCACTACCGCCGTCGTCCCACCACTACCATCGTCTCTGTCTGCTATAGTCCCGCGCACGCTCGCGGAGTAAGGAAACCTCCTATGAACTATTCCCGTTCCACCACTCGAGCCTTCACCCCTGGTATACGCAGGGCATTTACCTTGATTGAACTGCTCGTTGTTATCGCAATAATTGCGACTCTGGCCGCCATTCTTTTTCCGGTCTTCGCATCGGCACGCGAGAAGGCACGACAGACCACCTGCCTGTCCAACCTTAAGCAAATAGGCAGTGCCACGATGATGTATGTCCAGGACTACGACGAGGGCATGCCTATTGGGTACTACGCGACTGCGGGCTACACCTCGGAGGTTATCTGGCACTTTGTCATCTCTCCATACATGGGCGAAGGTAAGTTCGACAATGACAACCAGACCAATCGCCCCGCAGTGCGCACCTGCCCGTCGAGCATTGAGCGTGAAGCCCTGAGCTACTCCATGAACCAGCGGATCGGTGGCAACGGCGATGCCAACGATGGCGGCTGGTACTTCGAGCCGCTGGCACAGGCGGCGATCGTGCGTCCTGCGGAGACCATCCTCTACGGCGACGGCACTCAGAATCCTGCCTGGCGCGGCAATTGCGGCTCCCTCTACCAGTGGACGCCCGGTTTGACCGAAGGCCGTACCGGAACGCCCGCGGCGACCGATACCGAATGGGTGCGGCTCGACAACGACAAGGGTGTTGCCCCGGCACCGTTCCAGGTGCGCTACCGCCATAGCGGCGGTGCCAACCTGGCATACGCCGACGGGCACGCGAAGTGGGCAAAACGCGGTAACATCAAGCCGCTTGCCTGGCAGGTGGGCGGCGACAGAGAGGACGCCGCGATCCGATGACGAAAATGCCCCCTTCCTTGTTCGGGCGGCCGGGGGGAGCGGAATCTGCCGCCCCTCCCAGCGGGAAGTCACCGACACCGCCCCGGTCGCTCTGGGTCTGGGGTGAGAGCCGCGAACTATTGCGTGGCGGCGAGCGCGGGAGCAACGGTGAGACAGTCGCGCAA
>JACMMA010000872.1 GCA_014379275.1 Armatimonadota bacterium
ACGGTCTCCGACGCCGTACAGGTTTCTTTCGACGCGCTGTTAGCCGTTCTACACTATGTGATCATCGTCGTGCCGTTCGGCGTGTTCGGCATTGTCGCCTCTCTGGTCGGGACCCGCGGGTTCGCGCCGTTCCAGGCACTCGGCTTATTTATCCTTGCTGTGCTGGTCGCACTTTTGTTGCAGGCCATCTGGTACCTGACCCGGGTTCGATTCGGTTCCTGGGTTCCGCCGCTCGTCTTGCTCGCCGGTTGCCGGGACGCGCTCGTCACCGCGTTCAGCACCGCATCTTCGACGGCAACGATGCCTCTGACGTACGAAGCACTGAAGACCCGCGTGGGACTGCGCACCCGTTCGGCGGGTCTGGGCGCCCTCGTGGGCGCGAATTTCAATAACGATGGCACCGCGCTATACGAGGCGATGTCCGCGCTCTTCATCGCGCAAGCCATCGGTCGCAACCTCAGCCCGCTCGACCAGTTCTGGGTGGTGCTGACTTCGATCGCCGCGTCGGTCGGCGCGGCGGGAATCCCGGAAGCCGGGCTGGTGACAATGACGCTGGTGTTTACTGCCGTCGGCTTGCCCGTTGAGTACATTCCGCTATTGCTGACCGTGGACTGGTTCTTAGACCGATGTCGCACCGCGATAAATGTGATGGGGGATATGAACGTGTCCTGTCTACTGGACGGAAAGATCCGCGAAACAGCGGAGGAGCGAGCCGCTGCAGAGGCGGTTTGATAAGCAAAGGTTATGTCGGTGAGTATTGCCGGGTCAGAATAGTCCGGGATAAGTGAGTAAAATGTGAGCTTGATACGACGCAGTTTCTTTCGGTTGATAATGATGAGCACTACCGTCATGGCGTGCTCTTTGGCGGGTCGGGCGCAAAACACGGCGGAACCGGTGTACCTTGTCACGCTTCCGGATAAACAGGTCATCACGCTGACCACCGTTTTCAGCGAGGAGAGCAGCGGCGGAAAATCGGCTCGTATCGTCACACTGCCCGACGGCTACGGGAAATCCGATCTTTCGCTTTTCGCCAGTGTTTCGCTGAATCCGGGCGGCTATCCGGTCGTTGCGGCGGTGCAGTTCGGACCGAAAGCTCTGCCGAAAGCCGTGAAGTTACTGGGGAAACGGGTCGACGACGGGGCGGATAGCGGCGAAAATATGGCTTGGGCGGTGAATGTCCCGGCAAGTTCCGAGACCATTTCCTATTCCGGCACGCCGATAACGTTTCTGACGGCATATGGCATGTTGGGGAGGCTGTACGACTTCAAACGGGGCGGGGAGCAACCGTTCCTTTGCTTCTTGGATTTTGCGGTGTTGACCCCGACGTTCTACCCGATCACGTTTCGTTACGACGGAAACGAAACGATCACGCTCGAAAGTGGAGCGGTAAAGGCCCGGCGACTCAAATACAAAACCGAACTGCCGTACCTGCCGAAAGAACAGAACGAGGGCGTGGTGTTCGTCGGTGCGCGTGGCGAAGTCCTGCGCTGTGATACCAATCTTTTCGCGACTCCGTTCAAAGCCGCCGGTCCCTCTAAAGCTACTGGTAAGCCCGGGCAGTGGGAGTTGAAAATGGACCGCCCCGGCGATGCTTACGTTCGTGAGCGGTTGCGAAAAGGCGGGGGTCGGGAAATCGCCATCGAGGCGGGACCGGGTAGCTATTCATTAACGAACGGGACCGTCGATAAGAACGGGCGTCCGCTGACTCTTTCTTCGCCGTGGCTCGGGCGTCCGCTTACTGTTTCTTTTACTCCCACCGCCGCAACATGGAGCCTTGCCGCTACGGAACCGGTAAAAACAAACGTTGCCGGGGGGAAGGCCTGGTTTATCCCCTTCTGGTTTGTCACCGAGTCGTGGGAAACCGGGACCGGACCGTGGGCGAACATGCAGGTGGGGGATAAGCGTGACGGTTCCTATTTCCCCTTGTTTACAGGTCAACAGGATGGCGGCACATTCAACCTGGAGCGGAAGCCGGATTACACGACGCGTGTCGGCGGGTCGGAAGTCGTACTACGTCATTACCAGGTGCGAAGTAAAATCGCCTACGATCTGTTCACGGACGGCAGACGCATGGTTTATTTCGCGGGGTCGGACGGATTGAAAACCACCCGTACCGGGTTCGAATCGCTGGCGAGTGTGATCCCCGCACCCAAAACTCCGGAAACCGTTGCTCCCAAAACGACCCCGATGCCCTGACCGTTCTGGCAAACATTTGCCTCGCGAAAAAATGACAGTCGATAAGAATTAAAGCAACCATCTCGCGTTCTTTTCGTGTTCCCCACCCTGGTCAAGTAGGGCCGGATCGCATACAATGCGTTCGGCACCGCCCATCGGTAGCCCCGGACGAGACGCGCCGTACCCGGTTTTCCTTGCGAAGACGACGCCACGAAAGGCGTCATTATGTCACACGTAATCGGTCAGTTGTTTCAGTTTGTCGGCGCGGGCTTGGTTCTCGCTGCGTTCATCGCCGTGCGTACCGGAAAACTCCCACACGACGGCCTCCGCTCACTTATTCTGAACTTCCTTGGTTCCGCAATCCTGGCCGTACTCGCCGTCTGGGAGAAGCAGTGGGGCTTCTTGCTTCTGGAGGGTGTCTGGGCAATCGTTTCACTGCAAGGGATCCTCGCATACCGCAGTAAATAACTTCCGAATCATGATAAACCCTGCAGAATTGTGGGTACATGGTCTACCGGCAGGCAACGATCCTATTTATGCGCGGTACTCCGATACCTACTCCATCTTTCGTCTGTGTCGCGCCAAAGGTCGGCGCGGCTGGAAAGGCTTCTTTCAATCATGACCAATTTTCTTGCGGCGGCACACGACGGCGTCAGCCGGCGGGTTTTCTTTGAACGGCTCGGCAGCGCCTCGCTAGTGCTGGCCACCGGGGCACTCTTCGCGGGGTGCGGCGGCAGTGAAGACGAAGACGATTTGGGTGGCATCGCACAACCATTTAGCGGCACTCTCGCGCGGTCTGAGGCAGACATGCAGGCAGTCATCGAGAAATTCATCTCGTTTAATGTGCCGCCGCTTATTACGCTCACGCCGCAACAAGCCCGCCAGCAGCCCACGGTCGCGGATGCCGTGCGTGGCGTTCTGCAGGATCGCGGGATCAGTACCGCCCCGGCGCCAGTCGGTTCCGTCGTGGATCGCACCGTTCCCGGTCCGGCTGGTCTGCTACCCGTACGGGTTTACACACCGCAAGGGGCGGGTCCGTTCCCCGTGCTGGTGTATTTTCACGGCGGCGGCTGGGTGATCGCCACGATTGACACGTACGACTCCTCATGCCGCGCTTTATGCAACGCCGCGCAGTGCGTGGTTGTCAGCGTCGAGTACCGCAAAGGTCCGGAAAATCCGTTCCCTGCCGCCCACGAGGATGCTTACGCCGCGACACAGTACGTGATGAACAACGTCGGCGAGTTCAACGGAATCGCCGGCAAAGTCGCTGTCGGAGGGGAATCCGCCGGTGGCAATCTTGCGACCGCGGTAAGCATACTGGCACGGGACCGCGGCGGGAGAGTGGCGGTCCATCAACTCTCCGTCTACCCCGTCGCGAACAGCGACCTGAATACGCCCTCAATGATTGAAAATGCGGACGCGGTACCACTGAGCCGTTCGGGAATACAGTTCTTCGTTCAAAACTACCTGCCCAACGTCGGTGATCGAAACAGCCCCTTGATCGCTCTGGTGAACGCAAACTTGCAGAACCTACCGCCCGTGACCATCGTTGCCGCCGGGATAGACCCGCTCCGCTCCGACGGTCAAGCGCTCGCCGACCGCTTCCGTGCGGCAAACGTTTCCGTTCGCTACCAGGTCTACAGCGGGGTCACGCACGAGTTCTTCGGTACCGGTGCTGTGGTCGCGAGAGCGCGTGATGCCGTGTCATTCGCTGCGGACGGACTCCTGGCGTCCTTCGCGTAGTAGTAGGATCTTCAATCAACGATCCCGCAAATGAGGAATCGGGACGCCCCACGATAATTCTTATCGTGGGGCGTCCCGATTCGTGGCGGGCGGATTCCGGGATACAGTAAGCAACTCAATTTCCGAAAGGGTTTATTCGTTTTCGGAAACCCGGTCCCGTTTGATTATAGAGGAGTCGACATCAGAGTCACTCTTCATCCATTCTTTGCCGCCGTCCTTCACCCAGGTGTCGGAAAGCGTTTCCTGGATAATCACCGACATGGCCTGCCGTCCCTCGGGGGCTGCCAGAGTCACCTGCACGTCGCGGCTGAGGGTTACGTCTGCCCGGTCCTTCTTGTCGTTCACGCGCGCGGCGGTGGTGCGCGAACGGACATTGACCGACTGCACTTCCCCGAAATACATCGCCAAAAACGCGTTGTATTCCGACAAAGAGGCGATCCCTGTTTCCGGACGCCTGCTACGGACGCGCCCCTTTGTACTAACCGTAACCGTGGTGGACGGGGCGGTCTGGTCGCTGATCAGTCCCTTGTTCGTTTCCGTATACTTCTTCGCACAATAAGCCGTAACCGCACTCGGGTTACGGCTGGAAAATGCGGCATCTTGCAAGGCATAACGCGCCTGGATTTCCTCTTCCACTGCCAGATCTCGCTTCATGCCACAACCAGTCAGAAGCAGAAACGGAACAACACACAGGAGCAGAACAGAGCGGAAGGATGACATGCCGCAACGATAGCATAAAAAAGGCGGCTTGTCAAAACCGGCGACAAATAGAAAAGGAGGCGTAACCGGTACGCCTCCTTTTCCTTTCCGAGAGAAACCTTTACATCCCGAGCCATTTCTTGACGCGGTACACCGTAGTGTCGCGGTGTAGCTCGGCGATAGCACGCGTGAGTGGGATCTCCTTCGGGCAAACCTGGACGCAGTTTTGCGCGTTGCCGCAGGAGGCGATTCCGTCGTTGCCAGTGATCGCTTCGAGGCGCTCGTCGGCGTTCAATTTCCCCGTCGGGTGCGAGTTGAACAAACGCACCTGACCGAGTGCCGCCGGGCCAATGAAGTTGCTGTGCTCGTTGACCTGCGGGCACGCTTCGAGACACGAACCGCAACTCATACACCGGGCAAAGTCGTAGGCGAGTTCCTGTTGCTTCTGGCTCATACGCGGTCCAGGTCCCAGATCGTAGGTCCCGTCGATCGGGATCCATCCTTGGATCTTCTGCAAGTTCTCGAACATCCGCGAACGGTCCACACACAGGTCACGGACCACGGGGAACTTACTCATGGGTTCCAGGCGCAACCGACTCGACCCGTTAACGAGGGGGGCGACGCGGTCAATCAGACCCGAACACGATTGGCGCACTTTACCGTTGATACGCATCGTACAGGACCCGCACACCTCTTCGAGGCAGGCTTGTTCCCACGCGACGGGCGCGACTTTCTCGCCCTTCTGATTGATCGGGTTCCGCTGAATCTCCATCAGGACGGAAATGACATTCATACGCGGGCGGTACGGTACCTCGAAGACTTCCTCGTAGGATTCAGCCTCCGGTCCCGCCTGTCGCTTCACAGTAACGAAAATGGTGCCCGACTCGGCGAGCGATTGCGCCTGTTTGGGCGAAACGCCGCTGGCGGAAATTTCGGCTTCTTTGAATTCGGTGGTACCAGCCGTCGCGCTGGTCAGCATCGGTAAGGCAAACATGGCGTCGTTGTCTTTCTAAAAACAGTTATGATCCAGTCTACCTTCTCCGCCAGGAGGTGTAAAGCGGCTTATTCGCATAGCGGATATTACGGAAGGTGCGAATCACCGGCAACAGGATGAGACCGAGTTGAAGTCGGGGAAAGCAACCCTTCGAATCGTAAAGGAGAATCAGCAGGCAGGGGGGAATGTAAATGGTAACCGGCTTTCGAATATCCCACACGAACGGTGACAGGTATGGGCCGCAAATTTGCCCCGAGGCATAAGGAAACAAAACCATGTATCATCGCCCAACCGTGCTTCTTTCCGCAGCCGTTTGCACCGCCGCATTTCTGGTGGGTTGCAGCCGCCAGGAACCGAAAGCGGTCTTGCTCGGTAGCTGGAAGATCCGCCAGGATTCCGTCGCCGAACGCACGAGCGGTAGTGGCGGCGTGTTCGGTTCGGCAGGAGGTAGCAAAAGTACTGCCGATTTTTACAAGAATATCACCGCCGACTTTCGCCCCGACCAGACCTTCACCCTGACGATGGGGGTGCCGATGGAAGGAACGTGGGCGCTGACGGATAATAAAGTCACCCTCACGATTGTCAGCGTCGGCGGACAAATGGTCCCGAGCGGACCGGGCACTACTCCCCAAACGATGCAGGGCGAATTAGACACTTTACGGACGCGCTTCGACATCGCCATGCCCGGCGTGAAGGCGAACTCCACGCTAGGTTTCGAGAAAGTGAAGAAGTAGACCGATCAAGACGTGCTACGTTTGTTTGTCGCAACGCAGTGGGAATCATCAGGCATGAACTCCCGAATCCGTTGCAGATGGGGCCACCCAAAAAATGCCATCGCGCTACTGATCATTCTCTCATTCTCGTCAAATGTTGCGGCGGGCCGGCCCGACCCGCCCATGCAGGCGGTATTGGATACGTTAACCTCGCTGAAGCCGCGTCCGTTACCGGAGCTTTCTCCGGTTGAGGCGCGAACAGAGCCTGGTTCCAAAGATGCGTTCAAGGAGCTGTTGAAGAAACGAAACGGGGGGGCCTTGCCTGCGCCGGAATCCGTTGCCCGCGTCGAAGACCGGACGGTTCCCGGCCCGGCGGGACCCCGCACGGTACGAGTGTACACGCCGGAAGGCAAAGGACCGCTTCCCGTCGCGGTGTATGTGCATGGCGGCGGGTGGACCGTAGGTAGCATCGCGGGGTATGACCCGTCGTACCGTGCTCTCGCAAACGCCGCGAGATGCGTCGTGATTTCGGTCAGTTACCGGCTCGCACCCGAAAACAAATTTCCGAGCGGACTGGAGGACGTGTACGCCGCATTCCAGTACATCCGAAAGAATGCGGCGCAGTTCGGCGGCGACCCGAAGCGTGTCGCCATTGTCGGCGAATCGGCAGGTGGTAATTTGGCGGCGGCGGTCTGCCTTTTGTCGCACGATCGTAAAGCGGCACTCCCGATTCATCAGGTGCTTATCTATCCGATCACCGACACGCGCACGAACACGTCGTCCTACCGCGCACACAAATACGCCGTGCCGCTCGACCGTCCGCAGATGGTATATTTTATCGAACAGGTCGTCCGCACGAAGCGGGACCTCGACAGTCCTTACCTCGCCGTACTACGCGCCCCGAGCCTGCGCGGTCTTCCTCCTGCAACGGTAATCACAGCGGAGATAGACCCCCTCAATGCCGAGGGCGTCGCGTATGCGAACCGGCTGAAGGCATCCGGAGTTCCGGTGCGATACAAGAACTACGACGGCGCAACGCATGAATTTTTCAGCATGGGGGCGATAGTTCCCGATGCGAAAGAAGCGGTACAGTTCGTCGCCGATGGCCTGAAAGCCGCGTTCGCGAAGTAGTATCGCTGCTCGACCGCATCGGTCCGGCAGCGGCGTGGCATGTCGAAAATCCCTGCCCCGTCTGACGAAAAAGCCCCCGTAACAGCGGGGGCTTTTTCGTCAGACGGGTATAGCGTGTGTCAGTTCGCGCCGCCCATTCCGGGCTTGATGTCCGCCATGTTCGGCGACTTCTCGCTCTGCGCCGTACCACCGCCGCCATCGCGGGGCGGGGCCGAGGGAGCAGTGGTCAACGGATCGTTTTCGCCTGTTCCGCCGCCGACCAAAACCTCTTCACCAGGAACGGAGATGGGGACCGCACCATTCGAATAACCGTTGGTGCCGTTCGCATAGCCGTTTGCATGACCATTCGCGTGGCCATTCGAATGCCCGTTGGTGCCGTTCTTGTGCCCGTTCAGCGAGATTTGTACCGGCTCGGCTTTCTTCGCCGGGGTGTCGGTCGTGTATTTACGCTGTCGCGGCGTCACCTGCGAAATATCCACTTCCTCGTACCGGATCGTCGGACCCTCGGACGAGTGTTCGGCGACTGTGGTTTTCAAGTAGTTGGCGTCGTCGCGGTCCGGGAAAGCCGGTTTGTAGTGCGCCCCGCGTGATTCGTCGCGCAGCAACGCTCCCTTTGTCATCACCCGCGCCAGTGTCAGCATATTCTTGAGTTGACGGGTGAATGGAATCGTCTGGTTCGTCCAACCCGCCGCGTCTGAAACGCTGCTTTTCTCATACCGCGCATCCAACTCGTCCAATTTGCTGAGCGTGTTTTCCAGCCGGTCGTTGTAGCGGACCACGGTCATATTCTCGGTCATCACCGTGCCGAGTTCGCGCCAGATCTCGAACGGGTTCTCACTGCCGTTCATTCCCTTGATGTGCTCGTATTCCTTGGTGCGTACCGCTTCCTGCTTGGCGAATTCCGGGTCGGTGCCGTCGGGGTGTGATTCCAACCCGTCCGCGTATTTGCAGATTTCCGGTCCTGCCAACTGCCCGGTGGTCAGACACGATAGGAGCGAGTTCGCGCCGAGCCGGTTCGCGCCGTGATACTGATAGTCACACTCGCCCGCCGCAAACAAGCCTTCAATGTTCGTCATGTGTCGGGGCACCGACGAATCTAGTCCGTTGTTGACCCAAAGACCGCCCATCGAATAGTGAACCGCCGGGAAAATCCGCATCGGCACGTCGCGTGGATCGTCGCCGACAAACTTCTCATAGATTTCCAGCACTCCGCGCAGTTTCAGGTCTAACTGACGTCGGTCAATGTGGGTGACGTCCAGGTACACCTGGTTTTGGCCGAACACGCCACGCTTTTCATCCACACACTTGGCGAAGATTTCGCGCGTCGCGATGTCACGGGGAACCAGGTTGCCGTACTTCGGATACTTTTCCTCCAGGAAATACTCGCGCTCCCCCTCAGGGATATCCTGACCCTGCCGCGTATCGCCCGCCTTCTTCGGAACCCAGACACGCCCGCCCTCGCCGCGCACGGATTCGGAGATCAGGCGGAGTTTATCCTCGCCGGGTACCGCGGTGGGGTGGACCTGGACAAACTCGCCGTTCGCGTACCACGCGCCCTGGCGATACACCGCTCCTGCCGCGGTTCCCGTGTTAATGGTCGAGTTGGTGGACTTGCCATAAACGATGCCGGGGCCGCCGGTCGCCAG
>JACMMA010000873.1 GCA_014379275.1 Armatimonadota bacterium
GGACGCCGGGCTTCCTGCAAAATAGTTTGTGGGATGCCTTTCTGTAGTGCGGGGGTCAGGCGATTTGTCGCTTTCGGAAAGCCACCATTTCGGACAGAACCTGGGGCGTCAGCAGAGCCAGCGAACCCGTCTCCGTTACCGCGACTACCCCTTGGAACCGTAACGTCCCGTCGTTGCTGTGGCGGCTCGGTAGTCGGGGGAAAGCGCGAGGACAGTTGGAAGTTCGTCGTGGTGCAAGCCGACGCACTCGCGAGCCGCCCGCCGCAACACCTCCGGAAAAAGTTCTGTCGTGACTCTTGACAAATTAGAGTAAATACTCTACACTGTTTTCGTGTAGAGTATTTACTCTAATTTGATCGGCATGAACGAAAAAATAAACAACCGGGAACGTATTCTGGACGCCGCCCTGCGCCTATTCAACGAGACTGGCACGGCGAACGTTTCGACCAATCTCATCGCCGAAGGCGCGGGAATCAGCGTCGGCAACCTGTACTACCATTTCAAAAACAAGGAACAAATCGTGCGTGCCCTATTCGAGCGGTTTTCGGACGACACGGACAGGGCGTTCGCGTTACCCGAAGATCGCGTCCCGACGCCGGACGATCTGGACACACTCCTGCGGTTAAATTTCGTGGTGCTGTGGCGGCATCGGTTCTTCTACCGGGAGCGAATCGCTTTGTTGCAGCGCGACCCCGAACTGATGGTGCGCTACCGCGTCGTCCGCCAGCGCGGCTTCGACGGATTCTCGCATCTACTACGCTCATTCACGGATGCCGGGTTCATGCGGCTCCCCGTGACTCCCGAGGAAGAAAGCCAGTTGGCACAGGTCTGCTGGATCGTCAGCGACTTCTTCCTGCCGTTTTTGGAATCGGACGGCGGCGACGCCGAACTGTCCGCCCTCGAAGCCCGTCACCAGGAGCAGGGCGCGTCCCTGCTCCGTCTTGTCTTGCGCCCGTATCTGGTCGCGGACAGCGTCAACAACATCGAAAGGTAAATACAATGAAAACTCAACCATGGGCGACCGGATTATTACTGATCGCCGCACCGCTATTATTCAACGGTGCCTTCCTCGCGCTCGCGTCGCAGTTCGACTACCCGGCGGTGCTGCGGCATCCGGCAGGCGAGGTATTGACCCGGTTCGCGGCGGGCGGCGCGCCGCTCCTCACGACTTGGTATGTGATGTTTCTCGCCGCGTTGCTACTCATCCCGCTTGCCGTATTCAGCGCGAAACCGCTCGCTGGACGGCACGCAACGGCGGCGGTCGCGTTCGGAGTGCTCGCGGGGTTGGTGCAAGCGTTGGGACTCGCTCGCTGGGTATTCGTGACGCCGCACCTCGCCAAATCATACACTGGTGCTGATGCAACTATTGCAACACGAAGCGCCACTGAAGTTGTATTCGATGCATTCAACCATTACCTCGGTGTTGGAATCGGAGAGCATTTGGGCTATCTATTCACAGGCATCTGGACACTGATCGTGGCACGCGGGCTCTGGGAAGCGGATCGTCGCGGCTTCGCGATTGTCGGTGCCCTATCCGGGGTGGGTATCCTGCTCGGATTGGGCGAGGCGACAGGCGCTGTCTGGGCGCAAACCGCTACCGTCATCGGATATCTATTTTGGGCGGCGTGGCTGATCACACTCGGCGGACTTACTATTCGGA
>JACMMA010000874.1 GCA_014379275.1 Armatimonadota bacterium
CGGCGACCACGATTCCCGCGAGGGTGATACCCCAGAAGCCGAGCACCGTCCATTTCGTCCCGATGGCGAAACCCATAAGAAGGGCGGATAGAAGTTCGCCCCCCCCGCCCCCGATTCTGGGGGAGCCGGAGGGGATGACCGACAACATCACGCCCGACCGGTACGAGTTCCTCCCTGGCATCCCCACCGGCTCCCCCAGAATCGGGGGCGGGGGCGAACTTCTATCCGCCCTTCTCATGGGTTTCGCCATCGGGACGAAATGGACGGTGCTCGGCTTCTGGGGTATCACCCTCGCGGGAATCGTGGTCGCCGATCTTCTACAGAACCGGCGCGTGTCCGCTGTTTTAGTCAAGCGGGTTCTGCTTTGGGGCGCCGTGTCGCTCCTGCTCGCGTCGCCGTGGCTCCTGCGCTCGTATCTTTACACGGGGAACCCGGTATATCCGTACTTCTACAACATTTTCGGCGGACGGTTCTGGAGCGTGGAGAACGCCGCCCAGTATTCCAACGATCAGGCGAACCTCGGGCTGGGGAAAGACCCACTTTTTCTGCTACTCGCGCCATGGCTGATGAACGTGTCGCCGACGGCGGGTAAGTTTAATGAGTACCCGTTCGGGTTATCGTTCGCCGTGGTGCCGCTCCTGCTTGCCGCGCCGTTCAAGCCGGGAAGATGGAGCCGAACCAGTGTCGCGCTGGCACTGTTCGCGGTGGTCGGTTATGTCTTCTGGTTCTTTCTGGTGCAGGGAACGCGGTATGTCGTGCCCATTCTGCCGGTGCTCGCGTTGCTCGGTGCCGAAGCCTTTATCGGTCTGTGGAACGTCGGGAAAGGCTTCGCCCGTTATGTCGGGGCGGTGGTAATCGCGGCGTCCGGCGTCTGGGGCATGTACTTCGCGTCGAACGTTTTCGCGGTCCCGGCGATCCGCGTGGCAGTAGGCGCACAGTCGCGGTCGGAATATGTCGCGTCAACGCAGTGGATGGGGACGCTCCTGCCCGCGTCGGAATGGATAAACGCTAACACGCCCAAAGATAGCAAGGTCGCCCTGTTCGACGTGGTATTCGGCTTCTACATCGACCGCCCCATTTTGTGGGCGAACCCGAACCACAGCGGGACGCTCCTGCCGTGGGACGATTACCGCGACGCCGACGAATGGCTCGCCGATTTCAAACGTCGCGGGTACGCCTACCTGCTCACCGACGAAGCGACGACCAGCTTCATCCGATCGGACTCTTCCGCGATGAATCAGTCCTGGCGTACCTACCTACCGGAAGCGGTGGCATCGGGTAAAGTCGAGGTGGTCTTCGAAAAAGCCAACGAGCGCGGCCAAGCATCCCGCGTTTACCGGATTCGGTGAGGTAGATGTTTGGCCCCCCAACCCCCAATCCTGGGGGAGCCGGAGGGGATAGCGTGGCGTCCCGTCCGTCGGTCGAGCGTAACGATTCCTGGGTATTCCTTTCGGCTCCCCCAGGATTGGGGGTTGGGGGGCCAAACAAAGACGCCTCCATCCTACCACAGTGCGTTTATTATGAAACAATAATGATGCAGTAAGTATGCTGAAAAGAAATAAATATTGCGAATAATCGGTTCGAAGACTTGCAAAAGTCAATTTTCTCAAGGAAATGTGCATGCTATCTCCTGATCGAAAAACTGCTCCTGTGGTGCGGGACAGTGATAAAATGGTATAATATATCTGTTCATCGATGAAGAAACTCTTGAATGACGATTTCAAGAAACAACTGCACAAGCTACTAACTTTCGGCGGCGACCTCCCATGAGGCTCGACCGTCGTTTTCGTTTTTTTGGGTCGGCGTTTTTGTCGTCCGTGTTCTTCAAGCAGATGACGCAAATTCTAACTTCGATTTAAGGTATCTATCCCCGCATGTATATCCCTGTCTTGCCCGCGCCGCGACCCCGCCGATTTCTCCGCGTCGCTTTCGTCGCCGCTGCCGTCACGCTTTCTCTGCTCCCCGCCGCCGCCGTGCAGGCGCAATCGGACACCCCGCCGTTCGCGATCAAGAACGGCGACCGGGTCGTCTTTTACGGCGACAGCATCACCGACGCGCGCATGTACTCGTTGCTCGCCGAGGAATACATCGTGACGCGGTTTCCCCACATGAACGTCTCATTTGTTCACTCGGGCTGGGGCGGCGACCGGGTCGGGGGCGGCGGGGGCGGCCCGATTGACCTGCGGCTCGACCGGGATGTTTCCGTCTACAAACCGACCGTGGTGACGATCATGTTGGGGATGAACGATGGCAGCTACCGTGCGTACGACGAGAACATTTTCCAAACATACTCCACGGGATTTCGGCACATCGCTGACAAGCTGAAAAAAGACAACCCCGGCGTCCGCCTGACCTTTATCCAGCCGTCGCCGTTCGACGATGTGACGCGCCCCGCGACATTCGACGGCGGATACAACGCGGTGCTCGTGCGCTACGGGACGTTTCTCCAGGAGATGGCGAAGAACACGGGAGCGAGCGTCGCCGATCTGAATACACCCGTAGTCAACATGCTGACAAAGGCGAACGCGGCAAACCCGACCGAGGCGGCGAAGATCATCCCCGACCGCGTCCATCCGGGCTGGGGCGGGCACCTGATCATGGCGCAGTCGCTCCTCAAATCGTGGAACGCCCCGTCGATCGTATCTGCCGTGACGCTGGACGCGAAAACAAAGGGAGTGAGCGCGCAGAACGCCGAAGTGAAGCCGGTCCAACTCGCGCCGGACGGCGCGCTTTCCTGGGACGCGCTGGAAGGTTCGCTCCCGTTCCCGATCCTGCCGCCCGACCCGCGCAACGCCGCGTCGTACAACCTCGCGCTGACGTCCTCGGATTTCGTGGACACGCTTGACCGCGAAATGCTCACGGTCAAGAACCTGCCGGCGGCAAACTACACGCTGACAATCGACGATGCCGAAATCGGCAGTTTCACCAAAGAGCAACTCGCCGCCGGAATCAATCTCGCGCCGATGGCGACCCCGATGTTGCGTCAGGCGCAGATCGTCCACACGCTGACCCAGATGCGCGCCAACCTGCGCAACGCCCGCTGGCGCGA
>JACMMA010000161.1 GCA_014379275.1 Armatimonadota bacterium
AGCGTAGTTGTTCGAGTGCGGAAAGGGCCAGATCGTCGTCCCCAGTCAAGATCGTCCGCTCTGCGGGGGCAACTGTATTCGGCGCCCTGAGTATCGACCTGCTGCGGTTTACCGACGCGACGGAGAACATCGCGACGAGTAAAATGCCTGTCGCGATGACGTAGCCGTAATGGCGACGGGGAGGTGTCGCGGGTGGCATATCCCATGCCGAAAAGCGATTCGTGTTCATGAAGCGACCTCCGTCGCGGGCGGTGTTTTCGGTGGCAATCCCCGGCAGTTACTGTGTTCCTATAGTCGAAGATTACCCGGTAGCATACCACGGCGAAACGTGCGGCGATACGGGGCGCCGGAAACTCTAAGCTGCCGTGACGACGTTCGCGCGGCGCAGTATATCTGTGCCGCGTTGAAACCCGGGGCGAACCACGGCGAGAATCGTGTATTGCGCGGCGGAGGAACCGGGCGGCGCGGGACGCGATTCGACCGCCTCGTGCAATCTTCCGTCGAACCGGGAACCCACCGCCGCCGGGATTTCCGCGACACCGACCCCGGCGAGACGGCGTAGCCCGTCCCGCCGTGCTCCGGCAACCGAGTTCGCGAGGGCGGCATCGCCGTGTGTGTTTGCCGCCGTCCCCGCGAAATCGAGCGCGTCCATCAGCGGCAAAACGGCCTCGCGCAGAACGCGCCGGGTCTCCTCCTGCGCCTGGGCGACGAGCGCCTCGGCGGCGGCGATTTCCGTGCGCATCTCTTCCTGAGATCGGAGTCGGGCTTCCGTGGCCTCCACGGCGGCGGTCAGCCGCAGAATCAGCCGCCCCTGCCGCGCAACGACACCGAGCGGTCCCTCGTTTTTAGGGTCGGCGGTGCTTTCCTCGTCGCCCTCCACACGGAGTCGTTCGGGAAGGGCGGCGATTCGTTCGCGCAGGGCTTGCAGGTCGGTTGGTAGATCGCTCAAGGTTCCTCGACAGTATCCTCGGTGTATTTGCTGGCGCGGCGCGAGGCGATTTTTACCGCATCGGCGTAGCGCAACCCGTTCCGCTCAACCGCTTTGACGAGATGCGCGGTGACGGTCGCACCAGGCAGAAGCCGCCACGGCAGTTCGGAACGCCCTTGCTTAAACTTAGCGCCGACGGAAAGCAGGAACTGCCGCTTCGCCCCGTCTTCCCGCGTCATCGAAATCACGGCGCCGTTGCGCTCGTCGCCCTGGATGCTGGTGACGCTACCGTTCCATGTGGTGAGTGTATCGCGGTATGCCCAGATGACCTCCTGGGCGGTCACGCCGACAATCGCCGCTTGCAGATCGCCCCCGGGCAGACGGCGCGGTTTGACGGCGACCGGCGAGCCGGCGGGAAACGCCGCGAGCGTCGTCGGCGCATCGTTTCGGACCAGACGCGTTTTGTCACTGACACGAAAGGCGACCCTTTTTCCGTCGGCACGCCGCACGGAAAGTTCGGTCGCCGTGAACACATCCACAACGCCGACGCAAATCTCTTTACCCTGTCGCTGCCGTTCGGCGTACGATACCGCGTCGTACAGATCGCGTAGCACGACAACCCGCTCCGGTGCGACGCGCCACGTCAGTCGGGCGACCACCTGTTCCCCGGCGGCGAAGTCGGCGAGTGTGGCCGTGCGGTCGTTCTTGAGTGGTCGGCACGTCGCATCCTGCACGGCTACCACGACCTCGGTCGGCGGTTGCAACGACGCGCTATCCGGCGCGATGCGCAGACTGAGCGTCCGCGCCGCGCTGTCGACCGCCGCGATGACCGCTGTCACCGTGCGCGTCGAAGTGCGGGAGGACCGTGTCGGCATCGCCAGGACCGGGACCCCCGGAGTTTGCGCGTATACCGGTGCGACCGTCGCCGCGGCAACGCAAATAATACAAACAAGTCGAGCAAAAATCGTCATGAAAATCATTTCCCTTCGCGCAGAGTAACGGAAGAGAAGTGCCATTTCTTACAGCGTTTTCATCCCGGCGCGAAATATTTTTGCGCCGCCCGGTAGACCCCCGCCCCCAATGCTGGGGGAGCTGGAGTGGGGCGTCACGCTCGACCCGCGAAGGCCCTCCCCTACGGGAACTCTCCCAGCATTGGGGGCGGGGGCTTGCCACTCAGAAACGAATGCTCTTGTTTATCTCCAGCGGGAGTCGTTCCCCGAAGGCGAAGTTGAACCCGAACAGTCCGAAACCGCCGGTGACGCCGGTGTTGGAAGAATAGCCGCCACGTATCGCGATCGATTTGCCGACACGCTGCTCCGCACCGAAGCGCAAATCCACCGGGCGCGTCGCCGAAGTGATGTCCATCAAATCCGCGGCGACGGTCAGCCCGCCGGTTTCCAAAGCCGCCCCGCCCGACACCGTGGTTTGCAAAAGGTCGAACTCTTCGTTGTTGTCGATGCGCCCCTGATATTGCTGAAGCCCGGCGTTCACGGCGCGGAACGAAGCGTTCGGTCGGACCAGATTGTTGACCACCAGCGCGGCACTAACGCCTTTGCCGGCACGCGGGCGGAACAGAAAACCAACGTCTGCCGCGACACCGGTGTCTTTAAGGTAATCCCTCCCCCCGAGTTCGGGGGCGCGGATCGGGTCGATATTTCCCAGCACAGCGGTCTGGTTGAGGAAGTAGCGGGTGTAGTATGTCTGCAGAACGCGGACCCGTAGCCCGACCGCGCTTTCGTAGCCCTTATCGGGTTCCTCCGGGTTGACGCGCGAGGGCAACTTGATCGCGTAAGCTAGCGAGGGAAGTGTCAGAAAGCCCGCCGCCAAAACATCGGCCTGCGCGTCGGACGGGACATTGCTCAGGTTCGCCCCAGCCCGTGCCCAGTTCGCCAACGAATCGTTCGGCAGGAGCCGGGATTTGGCGACGCCCTGCACCAGTAATTCGAACGAGCCGACACGGAAACCGATGTTGGCATTGAAGCCGAAGACGCTGTCCTCTTCGCCGAAGCGACGAATCAGGTCGGTCGTTTCACCGATCTCAGCGCCGTTAAAAAGATAGCTATATGCTTTCGTGGTCGAGATGGCGCCGTCCGCACGGAAACTGAACGAGGGCGAATAAATCGCGAAACCCTTCGGCGTGAAGGCAAGCGAGGCGGGATTGAAACGACGCTCATTGCTAGGCTGGTTGCGGGTTGTGGCAAGGCCGGCACCGCCCATGGCGAACGCGCGCGCGTCGGCACCGAACGTGTAATCGTAATCTTCCGCGAACGCGGAGCCGCAAGCGAAAGCCAGCGCAGCGACCGAGAAAAGACCGCGAAGCGAAGCGGGCAAGGAAATTCGCATGAATATGTAGTCAAGTGTGCGGAACTGCGGCCTCTTAGAATCGCACACCCCCTCTCTAGTGTTTTACTTCACTAGCCGCGCCGCGTTTTCCTTCCGCAACTCACGCTTCAATCCGGGAAGAGTTTCCTCGCTCGCGAGTGTTTCGCTCAAAACGCGCATGAAGCGCGACAGGGCATTAGAGGGGACGCGTCCCTTTTTCAGCAGAATCCCGGTCGGGCGCTGAATAACCACGCCTTCTAGCGGACGAACGATGAGCGTGCCGTCACGCACTTCGCGCGTCACGGTGGCTTCGGGGACCAGCGAGATCCCCAGTCCGATCTCCACCACACGCTTCACGGTTTCGATGTTGTCGAACTCATGGACGATCTCGACCGCCGCCCCGGCTTCCTTCAGCGCGGAATCGATCAGCCCGCGCGTCGGAATGTCGTGATCGAACGCCACAAACGGCATCCCGTCCAGTTCGATCAGTGGTACCGACTCGCGCTCGGCGAGCGGGTGGTCGGGGGGGAGAATCAGGGCGAGCGTTTCGGTGTGAAGCGCGATCACCTCGATCTGCGGCACGGCTTTGGGGCAGGCGACGATCCCGCAATCGATCGTCCCGGCGAGAAGCGACTCGTAAATCCGGTTGGTGCGCAGGTACTCGACATGCAGGTTGACCTGCGGGAACTCGGCGAGATACTGCGAGATCGCCGGGGTCAGGGCGTGCAGACCGATGCTGTACACCGTCGCGACGCGCAACGAACCGCTCACCGCGCCCGACAGTTCCGCCATCTCGCGTTTGAGTTCGTCCGCTCGCCCGAGCAGCTCGCGGGCGCCCGCCAGAAGTCGTATCCCCGCTTCGGTAAAGTGGGCACCGGGTCGCCCCTTCCCGCGCTCGACTAAAACATAGCCGAACTCCTGCTCCAGGGAGCGGATGCGCTGGGAAACCGCCGATTGCGACATATAGGATCGTTCGGCGGTCTTGCTGAACGAGTGCGTGTCGGCGAGGTCGACAAAAAGACGTAGGGATTCGAGGTCCATAGCATGCTTAGTTTATCACGGCGTATACTCCGATGCGGATATGGCGGGGGCGCGTGATCGGCGACAAGAGATTCGACTTTCGTAACGGAACTCGGTCACGGCGGCAGGAAACGAAAGCATCGGCGGCGAATCGTGCATCAAGCAATTGAAGACTTCCTACGCCATAAGGAACCGACGACCGAAGAAGGAATCCGTTATGAACCTGTTTCTCCGCATCACGCCGCCGCTGATAGTCGCTACGGGCACTGTAGTCGCCGCGATCCTTCCCTCCCTTCCCGTGTTCGCCCGACCGGCGCAGGCAGGTCTGGTGGCACCCGGCGACATCGTCGGCAAAAAAGTTGCCCTGAAATACATGGTTTCCTCGGAAGCTGTCCGTATTATCAAGGAAACTGCCGCCCCGGCTGGCGCAGACCAGTCCGCTTCGAAACTGCCCGAAGGGATCGCCGAACTGACGCCCGACGATGCCTACAATACCGTCGCCGTTCGCGGCACGCCCAAGGCGATCCAGGAGGTCGAAGCGATGATCCGGCTACTGGATGTCAAGGCGCGTCTGGTACGGATCGAACTGCGACTGATCGAGATCCGCCGCGCGGACGACGGCACGCGTAAGGAAACACTGTTACAGTCGCCGATCATTTCTACGACCAACAACACGCAAGCCATGGTCTCGTTCCAAACGTCCGGCGAAGCACGAAGCGGCACCAAGGTCATAGTAACACCGCATCTGAACGGCGACGACTCCATCACGCTCCGCCTGTCGCTCGCACGCGATTCCGGGTCGAAAGAGTCGGTAGCCGCGTCCCAAATCAACACGGTTACCCGACTGACCAGACAGGGTGAATGGAAGACCATACGAACCCTCTCCCTTTCCACCGACAAAAAGATTCAGGAAGCGATGCTGTCTGCCAAACCGGCTCCCGCCGCCGCGTATCCGCTCTATCGCCTGGATGCCGCCGCGACCGAGGTTTTCTACTAAGACCGGTCCATCTTAATGTCCGGTCATATAGGAACAGCCGCACCGCAGTGGGTGCAACGTAACTTTGATCGGGAAACCGGTTCATAGCTTGGGAGAAACCGAGGAATGTTCTCAGAAACGTTTTTCGACACTTACCGCGAACGTCTCGACACCATCGGGGCGTGGGAGATAGACCCGGTCGAGGGCGAGATCGTCTGGCGCGGACCGGAAGTGTTGCGCAACGACTGGGTGCCGTTCGACTTGCGTATCGGAACCGAGGTCGAGGACGAAAGCGGCTCGTTCGACCCGGACGCGGCGATGTTCGCGCTCTGGGAATCGTACCGCTCGCAACATTCATCGTGCGTCGCGAAGTTCCGTCACGAAGCCGAAGAACTGTTCGCCGACGACGAAGAGATTCCGTTCGGCAAACGCGAAGTCACCCGCGCCGACGTCCGCATAACTCGCTCCGGCGAACCCGGCGACGTTTTCCGCTCCCTCGAAGTCGTTTTCATCGTCCCACAAGACCAGGATCACGGCTATTACGCCGAGTACGACGACAAAGCGGACGACTGGGGCGAAATCTCCTGCTCCTGACTGATGCAGGGTCGGCGTAGATGCGAACGCTGGCGATCGGCAACACTGTCGTCCGAAGGACGTTTGGCGAAGCCACTTAGCGAGCGAATGAATTCGCTCGCAACACCCAACACCTACTCCCCGTCCCAGCGCGGATCGTATTTCCCAATTGGATACGAACTGATGCGCCTGCCGCTCGTCACTGGGGTAAACGTCGGGGCAACATTCCGCACACCGAACACCGGTTCCGCACCGTGGGCGCGGACATGGGCGAGCAACCACCGCGCTGCGTCCATGTGGTTTTCCATACCCAACCGGGTCATCGCGTGTACCAACCCCTCCTTCGCCGCGTCATCGAGCATCACCGTGACCCGCCCGACGGCGAGCACCAGCGACTGAAACCCACGCCCGGCATATCCCTTACTCCGGTCGTGCCGCTTCAATGCCAACTCGCGCTGGCGGTTTGGGAACCGCATCGCCGCCGCCGCCGGGTTGCGCGGAACTGGGGTCGCGGTCCGTCCACCGAAGTGCGCCCGCGCGGCACGGACGGGATTGCCGAACATTTCGCCCGTCAGCACATAGCGGAACATCGCCCGCACCGCCTGCGTCTGGCTACACCCCGTCGCCTGCATATAATCTCCCAGTCCCGCCCGCGCGTGCCGGTCGAGGTGTATCGTCATCAGATGGCGACAGGGCGAATCCTCCTTCTGTTTGCGCGGCGAATAAAGGTAATCACTCAAGCGCACCCGACCGCATTTTGAGCACACAAAACGCGTCCGACCATCCGCCATACTCTTCTCCCATAGTTTGGCGCCGCAGTCGGAGCACTTCAGAAACGGCGCGGCACGAACGCCGAACGAGGTACGTGCACAGGCGCGGCACTTGTAGCGTGACCGGTCACCGCGCCGACCGCACTTCACTAGATCGGTCCCGTTACAATGCGGGCAAACCGGCGGCTGATCGTCCGGCTTATCAGGATAAATGTTTCTCCGGGGCATGACATACGTCCTTTCATAGCGCGGGGACCGAAAATCCGCTTCCGCTCCTATACAATACCAAACGGATACGTGCCGAAAAAAACATTAGTACGACATTTCGCGGAACGCTTCCAGCCAGAGGACGGAACATCCCCGCACACCCTTGATGTTTGACAACGCCCCCTCCCGGCGTGATAATGTAGCGAAAAAACAGGCGGTCAGTCGGGCAAACATTTCTTGACCTTCGGCAGCGGTACCGACTGAAAGAACGGCATGACTTGGAATCAGCTCCGTGTTTTACGGCAAGGAGTATCCCGGCTTGATCAGCGATACAGGAGACGCCTTCTATATGGCACTGGAAACCATTACCCGCGAAGAGTTTGACCGGCGTCTGGAAGCCGCGAATAAGCGTCTGCATGAGGAAGCGGAAACTCTTACCGCGCAGAACGAGGCGTTAGCCCAGCTAACTACCTGTTACAAGGACACCCTCCGAGAATTGGAAGCGCAAGCCAAACCATCAAATGAGTCGTTCTGAAGCGCCGACTATACTTACTATACCAATGAGTGGTGAAACTGATGTCGTCGCTTGCTGTGAATGTGGCGCTCCTCTGCCGCTCAACGGGGAATGCTACGACCGTTTCAACGACCTACTTCTTCTAGAGTGGGCGATCCCGGAAGGAGCTGGCTTATTTGCGCATTTCTATGCCGTTGCCAGCTATGGTCTGCAACACCCCGACAGATTCGGATACTCTATGGAATCTCTGCGGAACCTGCGGGAGAATCTCGTACTCGCCCTTGCCGGGAACACGAGTATCGAAGAGATTCGCCTCCGCACCCGCCGCGTCACGAGCGGCTCAAACCGCATCACCTGGCAGCAGGGGGAGCCTAGTGTGGTGTGGCATCGGGGGGATTGGCCCTTCACGATCATGGATGTGTTGAACGTAGCGCCGGAAGCGGAAGCATATGAAGCGCATGTGGAAGCGTGGGCACGTTCCGTATGTGACACCCTGAGCATGCATGGCTTTTAGACGCCTTGATGATCCATTGCGAAGTTGCTCCGCTGGTTGCGAAGTAGGTTTTCCGAATCGGTTCAGCGTGAGCACAGTCATCTCTTGAGGCGATGTGACTGTGCTCACGCCATATGCATATTGACAGCCCTGCCTCGTGGCGGGATAATGAACCGAATACACAGGCGGTCGGTCGGGCATGCGTTGCCCGGCCTGTAGCAGCGTCGCTGACCGAAAGAACGGCAAACTTATGGCAAAGATACTGGTCAGCGATCCGATTGCGAACGAAGGTATACAGATCCTGCAACGCGCGGGATTTGAGGTAGACGTGCGCACCGGCCTCCCGAAAGACGAACTGCTCGCGATTATCGGGCAGTACGACGCGCTCGCGGTGCGCTCGGAAACCAAAGTCACCGCCGACGTCCTCGACGCGGCGACGAACCTGAAAATCATCGGGCGGGCGGGCGTCGGCGTGGACAACATCGACGTCGGGCGGGCGACCCAGCGCGGCGTCCTTGTCGTCAACTCCCCCGAAGGTAACACCATAGCCGCCGCCGA
>JACMMA010000162.1 GCA_014379275.1 Armatimonadota bacterium
AACCATTCGTTCAAAATTTCGTTCCGTTCGCTTTAGCATGATGAGTCCATTCCGATTGCCGCCTCTGACGGCATACCCATGAGTTGCAAAACCTGATTTCGCACCATGTCCAGGTTCCGCTCCGCCGCCGCGTCATCGCCGGAAAGCGTATGATGTAGAATCACCCCGTCCACTACCGTGACCATGTAATCCGCCAGCGTTTGCGCTGTCAGACCGGAAGCAAGTCTTCCGCCCTCGGCGAGGTGTTTCTCGATAATCTCCTCTATAAAACCGCGATAGGTGCCGTAGACACTCAGTGCCTCTTGTTTCGCATCCGAATCGCGGAAAGCTCGTACGACGAGGTCAAAACGTAACACACCCGGACGTAGAAGCATCAGTTTCCATGTGTGCGCGAAAGCCCGCGTCAACGCCTCCGCGGACGTTTGTGATCCAACAATGGCACTTCGCATCTGTTGGTCAGTCCACCGCTGGGCATACCGCAACGTTTCCGTCAGCACCGCTTCTTTACTACCGAAATGATAATGCAGCGTGGCGATATTGATGCCCGCCGCCTCTGCGATACGGCGCGTAGTGATTTTCTCGAAACCAGCCTGCGATAATACCCGCCATGCCGCCAACAAAATTTGCTCACGTCGCTCCAGCCCGCCCTCACGTTCGCCGGAAACCGCCTGGGAACGCTTGCCCTGCCCATCCTGCGCGTAGTCGTCGATCATCGCACGCACACGTCCTTTCACCGTCCCTGCCAGACGCGCTACCCCCAAGCGTTTGGGGTCCTCTTTAGGAGCGCGATTTTCACTACACTATGACTGTAATACCCGAAAACGTGTTCCATCAATCAATTGATTGAAAAACATCAATAGTATATACCGTTCAGCCCGATATATTGTCAAGGGGGAAACCACGAATATCACACTACGCCTCCATCAATTGATTGGATTGAGGCACAGAAGAGCAGGCAGAATTCTGTCCTACTGGTATTGATCTTCAATAAAACTGCTTACTGGAACAGAAAAAAGGCTTCTTGAGTCTCGTAGAAGAACGAAAAGACAGAGGGACCATGTTGCCAGTGCTGTTATATCAACAAAAAGGCGTCGTAGTAAGGAGGTAAGCGGCAAACCGAAAATATTTTTTCTTCGATGTATTGGTATATACCAAAAGAAGGCGTGACGAAAAATGAGGCGCGACAGATGTGTCGCGCCTCATCTTTGTCGATTTGTACGAGCTAGCCAGCAGTCACTTTTCGCGTCTTCTCATTAAACAGCATCGTTTTGTTCAGGCGGATAGACATCTCCGCGAGGCTGACAATCGTCTGCACTTTTGTTGCCAGGTCGATGTCGCAATTCGCTTTCACTACCTTGCCGTCTACTTTTTTCCCGCGAATCGCATCGAGCCAGTTCATCTCGTGGTTTTCGTGCGACTCCCAGGTCGGACCGACCACCGGGATCGTGGTCGCTTCGATCTCCTCACTCGCCCAGCGTTCCGGCTTCAATTCCACGGCGTTGCCGAAGTAGATCGTCGCCTTGTGCCCCCGGAACATATCCTGCATCCCCTGTTCGTTCACGGTCGAGCCGACGAAAAGCATACTCCATCCCGACGGGAATTCGGCGAGCACCTGCACGGTGTCGGCGACCTCCCGGTCTTTCGAGAGTTGTGTTCCCACCGCCGACACGCGGACCGGGTACTCGGGGTTCCCGGAAGCGATCAAGAACGGGTGGAGTTTATGCGGCATCAGGTCGCCGAGAATCCCTGCCGAATAGTCGGAAAATTTGCGGTAACGGTTATATCGGGCTTTACTGTCCATACGATCTCGTGCTTCGCCGTCGTTGGCACCCGGCGCACTGGCGTCCCACGGGCGCATCGGAGCCGACCCGAGCCAGAGGTCCCAGTCGAGGTTCTCCGGCGACATGTTGCCGTCGATCCCGTAATTCCACTCGCCATTCTGAGAGTTGCGGGTGTAGGAGCCTTGCCCCATCACTACCTTGCCGATTTTCCCGTCCCGGATCGCTTGCCCGGCGGCGTGGTAGATCATGTTCGTCGAACCCTGTGAGCCCACTTGGACGACGCGCCCGGTCCGTATCGCCGCGTCATGCACATAGAACGCCTCGTCTAAATAACGCGTCATCGGCTTCTGGATATAGACGTGCTTTCCCGCCTCCATGGCGTGTACCGCGATCTGTCCGTGCCAATGCTCGGGGGTCGCAATCATTACGGCGTCGACGTTCTTGTCCGCCAGAATCTCGCGGTAGTCTTTAGTACAAAGGCAGGAATCGTCCGCCGCCCCGGCTTCTATCGCTCGCTTTTTGTTCCCATCGCGGCGTCCCTGGTTGACGTCACAAATACCAACGATACGGATGTTGCGATTGGCGTGGTCTTTGGCAAAATTACGAACGTGTGACCCGCCCATGCCGCCGGTGCCTACGAACGCGACGTTGATCCGGTCGGTCTCACCGATAGTGCGCCCCTTCGCGACGGTAGCCGCTTTCGGGTACGGACCGGACATCATTTTTTTCGTGTCGGCGACCGGTACCGGAACGCCGCCCGCTTTTTTCATGGGGCGGGCGTCGGCACGTTCCGCCGCGTTCGCGACCAGCGCGCCTGTCGCCACAACCGCCGTCGCCGCTCTCAGTAAATCACGGCGCGTCGTGCCACTGGTCAGTATTTCGCTGTCACTACCGACGGTCACTTCACTCGCGCCACATTCCTCGTTCTGCTTCATCGCTACCCTTTCATTCTCTTTCTTTGTTTCTAATCTCACCCCCGGTACCAGAGGTTACCCGAGGGTGAGGTTCTTGTTCTATACAGTAAACATCTCCGGCGTGAACGCAATCCGCTTGCCGCTCAAAATCGCTTCGTTCGCGGTAAGTGCGATCACCGTCGCCGTGTAGCCGACATTCGCGGACGCTTCGGCGTCCGCCTTCCCGGTTCGGATGGCATTCAAAAACACGTCACATGCATGATACAGCGCGGATTGTTTCGGGTCGGCGTCGCGGTTTTCGGACGGTTTCTTGCCCGCCGCTAACAGTTTCGTCGCGTCCGCGACTAATGCGATACCGGTCTCGTCGCCCAGTTTCTCTTTGTAGGCGTAGACCTCCCAACCGAGGGCGGGGGCGTCCGCTTCCTTGAACATCCACGCACGGGCGTCGCGCAGAAGTACCGCCGCGTCGGTGCCCTGAAACAGTTCGTACGCACCGTCGAACGAGTTGGCGAGCGTCGCGTCATAGGCGATATGCACGCCGCCCGGATATTCCAGCACGCACTGCACCGTATCCGGCACATCGCGACCGTCGTTCCACGCCATAATCCCCCCGAAACCGGAAACGGCGATCGGGTTCTTGCCGAGAAAACGCGTCGCGACGTCGATCTGATGGATACCGATCTCGCCAACCAGACCGCCGGAGGTTTCCCGCTTCAGCCGCCAGTTCAGGGCGCTTTGCCGTTCGTCACTCGGTGCGGCGC
>JACMMA010000875.1 GCA_014379275.1 Armatimonadota bacterium
CAAGCGCGGTGTGTGCCAGGATTACACGCATATCCTGATCACGCTGTGCCGACTGAACGACATACCCGCGCGCTACATCTCGGGCTGCGTCCCCGGCGAAGGGGTCATGCACGCGTGGACGGAGGCGTGCTTGCCGCACCCGACGGTGCCGGACCTGTTTTGCTGGTGGCCCGTGGACGCGACGTATAATAAGTGGGTGTCGGAGCGATATATTTCGATCGCAGCCGGGCGCGATTACCGCGACATCGCGCCGACGTACGGGTCGTATTTCGGGGGCGCGAATACGCTAAAACACCGCAGCCAGATTGTACTGGAGCAGAAGATCACGCATCTTCTCTCGAAATAGCATTCGATGTCGGGGTGACCTGCGCCCGCCTCTCAGGCGAAACGGGCGGATGGCTTAATTCTGTGGGGGCGACGTCCCCCGGAAAGTTGGGAGAACATTGTTCGTGGTTGTTTCCGCTACTGCCGATTACGATCTTCCGGTCGAGACGTTTCTTTTGCTGATGGTAGAGCCGCGCGTCCAGGCGGAGACCCATCGCGTGGTGCGCGAATCGCTCCGTACTACCCCGACCCCGTTCGCGCGTCTCGATGTGGATGGCTGGGGGAATCCTTTGCGGCGGTTTCTCGCCCCGAAGGGGTTTTTCTGCTTCGATTTCAACGCGACGATCGAAACAGAGCCGAACTCTCCGCTGCCGAAAGACGCGGCGGAGACCGCGCCGCAGCAGTTGCCGGTGGACGTTTTGCCGTTCACGTTGCCCTCGCGATACTGCCCTTCGGACAAACTGATCGCGTTCGCCGGTAGTGAGTTCGGGACGGGAAAGTCGGGGGCGAGGAAGGTCCAGGCCGTTGTTGACTGGGTCAATGCAAAGATCCGCTACGAGTACAATACGACGGATGCTTCGACGGGCGCGGACGAGGTCCTCTTAAAGCGAGCCGGAGTGTGCCGTGACTTCGCACACCTCGCCGTGGCTTTGTGCCGGGCGATGTCGCTCCCGGCGCGATACGTTTCCGGCTACTGTCTTGGATTGGACCCGCCCGATTTCCATGCCTGGGCGCAGGTTTACCTGGCCGGCGCGTGGCATAACATCGACGCGACGTTCGCCGGGACACGCCCCGCCCTAGTCCCCATCGCCGTCGGACGTGACGCCGCCGATGTCTCACTACTCACCCTATGGTCACCGGCCACGGTTCGTGAACAATCGGTGTCGGTCCGAGAGATTCCTGAGGACGACGTTCTCAGTGCGACCGATTGAAAGACTGGCAATAAATCAGCCCGACATTTTGCATGTCGGGCTGGTTTATTATTTCGCTATCATCCCGGAGGGTTTTGCGGCGCGGGCGTATCCGGCACGGGAGCCGGAGGCGGGTTGTTCGGGTCCGGCGGCACGGGTTGCGGATTCGGTGCTGGATTCGGCTCCGGCACCGGGGCCGGTAACGGAACCGGGGCGGGATCGGGGGCCGGGTTCGGATCGGGAGCCGGGTTCGGCACCGGGGCCGGCACGGGTTGTGGCTGGCTCGGTACGACCGGGGTTGGCGGTGGTTGCGATTGCGCACGGGTCGCCGCGTCCGCGTCCTGGGCGTTTCCACGCACGACTACAGGTAGCGCGATCTCAGATTCCAGAAGCGCCTCGCGCAACTGCGCGGTCAGAAACTCCTTCGCCCCGGTGGCATAAAGGGACGCCGCCTTCTTGAGGCGGTTTTCCTCGTCGGCACTCTTCGCCTGCCGCGCGGCAGATCGGAGCAGTCTGACGTCGTTCGCGGCCTGATCGGACGATACGTTCAGGACGCGGTCAGGCGACGAAGCAACGGCGTTCGTCTGGGGCGTGGAACCGATGGTGCGTAGTAAATCCCCGAAGGCTTGATTTGCCGCGCTGTAGGAAACACGTGCCGCGTTCGGTCCTGTATTCCCCCGGACGCTGGCAGCTTGCTGGTACTGTGCCGCCCGCTGCAAAAGGGGTTGCAATCCCTGGACGGTACTGGTCAGTGCGTTGGCGGTCCCGCTTGCCCCGTTGTTACCCGCCGGTGGCAACCCCGGGAACTGTCCTTCTTGCCGGGCTACGGCAACCCCGGCGGTTGCGAACGTCAGCAATGCGGCGACTACGGCGACACGGTTCGCCTTTTTTGTTTCGTGGAGGTGGAGCATTTCGCTCTCCTTTCTTCGTTCACGATTTAGTGCGCCCATGATTGGGCGCACACCACGATCGTATCCTGTTGAGAATACCTATAGTTACTTTCCCAATACAAGATACAATCAACCCGAACGGGCGACATGACCGTGGGTTCATATCGCCCGTGTATAGGATTCATTAGAAACCGAATTGCAAGCCTGTGCCGTAGTACACACCGCCATTCTGGTTGCCAGTGTTCGCCCCAGACGAGTAACCAAACCCGCCGTTCCCCAGATTGTAAGACAACGGGGTCGTGTACGTGCCATTGCCGTATCCGCCGAATCCATACCCGCCGCCCACAACAGCGGGCCCGATGCCACCCACGCCCGGATAAGTCACGTTGCCGCCGTACAAGTTATAACCACCGACTTGCGGGAAGTTGTTCTGTACTTGAGCGACGCGGGCGGCGTTCGCCTCTTCCGCCGCGGTCGCGGCTGCCGCACGGGCGTCAATCCGCGCCTGCTCATCCGCCGCTTTTTGGGCTAACGCGCTCGCATACAGTCCCTGCGCACGGTTCGTCGCGTCGCGCCGACTTCCTGTCATCTTCACATAGATGGGTTTGCTCTTCTTGGCCCGTTTGACCGTGACAGTGCTTTTCTTCGCGGCACTTTTCTTTGTTGGCGGCGCGGCGTTCGCGTCACGGATGGTCAGAAAGCCAGACACCAACGCTGCGGTTACGGTAAGTGCGGTAATAACCGCTTTGATTTCATTGTTACGCTTCGTGTTCATTTGTGTTTCCTCTTCCTCTTGGACAGGACACCCCAGTAAATCATGCGTTGTACGGTGTCTCGTGTATATCTATTTCTACGGATTTTTCGCTCTACACACGAGAGATACCCACAAATATATACAATCCAACGTGGCAAGCCGTTCCGACAGTAGAAAATTTGACAGGAAACCGTTGCATCGCAAGAGTACGTTTTCAGCGCGAGATCGTGTATAATCAACACATACAAATGCCAACTTTGACGGGACGAGGTTCCATAGCTACTTCGTAACATCGGCGCGGCTCACGCACGATCGAAAGGAATCAACATGACAACAGTTCTGACCGCGCCGGAAGAAAAAATGATCGCTACTCCCTCCCTGTTTCTGGCAGGGGGGATATCGGACTGCGGGGATTGGCAAAGCGAGATGATCGCCTTGCTCGCGGATTCGGGGTGGAGCTTGTTGAACCCCCGGCGCGAAGTGTTCGATGTGCATGACGCGACCGTCAGCGAAGCACAGATCGCCTGGGAGTACCGCTATCTGCGTCAGGCAACCGCCGTGCTGTTCTGGTTCCCTCCGGAAACTCTGTGCCCGATCACGCTCTTCGAACTCGGCGGCGCCTTGGAGCGGAGTGCGCCGGTCTTCGTCGGTTGTCATCCGAATTTCGCACGGCGCGACGACGTGCGCGTCCAGGTTGCCCTCCGCCGCCCCGCTGTCCCTGTCGTCGGGTCCCTGGATACGCTCGCGGATCAGGCGAAATCATGGCTCAAGCCGGGAGCGTGAGTGCCGGACGTTTCCGGTCACAATTTCGGCGCGATCTTAACGAGTGTTACCCGATCTGTCACCGCGATGCGGAGCGTATTTCCGTCGAATTTGGTTCGCCGCTCTTTCACCGTGCCATCATCATTCCACTCGAAAATACGCGCGGCGGGATATACACTGGAATTGATCGAGACGGCGATCGGTATCGGCGGATGCGTTAGCTGGCGGCGTGGCTGCGTGCTGCCATCCTCGGCAGAAATCTCGTGCCATATCGCCAGGTAAAACGCCCCGTCGGTTTTGCGTTGCAGGAGTAGCGAGTGAACATACTGCGGACGGTCGTAGCCAGGCGGCGGCGTCACCTTCACCGAGTAGTTTAAAGTGCCCGGTGTCCACGGCTTCTTACCCTGCGGATCGCCGAGAACCCGTATCAAGTTTTTCACCGCCACGAACGCCGGTTTTTCCGAAAGGTCGTTGCGCAACAAACCGAAGCGGTCCTCGCGGTTGCCGGAGTTCGTGCCTTCGTCCACCAGTTCATAGGAGTAAGCGCGCTTGATCCCTTTGCGGAAATATTCCAGGAACATACGCGGGATATACTTGCCGTGCGCCTGCTCGGAGGTGCCGTTCGTGTCGGTCGCCGCGCCGCATTCCGTGCTCGCCATCGGCTTTTTGTTATAAGGCGGCTGGTACGTCTCGAATGCGTAGGGGAACTCATCGATATTTTGCGACGGGTTGGTCCCGTGCCAGACGTACTTCCCGATGCCGGCATAAGCAAAGGGGAATGAGAACGGGTTTCCACCCATATACGGGTGGAAATTACCCCAGTCCACGAAGTCGGCGAGTTCCCCGGCGGGGATGGGGTTCTTGCCCGGCTCGTATGTTTTGCCGAGCGCGATCCCGAGCACGGTGATCTTCGCGGTTTCTGGCTTGGCGCGGAAGGCGCGGTACAGATCCTTGTGATACAACACCGCCGCCTGTACCGCCTCCTCGGGGCTGCTGCCGCCGTTCTTCCCGCCGTACTGTTTCTTGCCACTGTGCCAGAAGAAGTCCGGCTCATTCGGCCCCTCGACCGCGTCTATCGCTTCGGGCACCGCCTTGTTGATCGCGGCGACCAGATCACGGAAACCCTCCGGCGTCCCCCCGGCATCCGGTTCGGCGACCACGCAGTGCCGGATGCCGATCTTACCGAGTTCCTTGATCCGCTCGACCTCTACCGGGCGCGAGATGCCGTCTCGGACATGCCGGATGCCGCTTTCGACCAGTTTCTGCTTCACCTCGGCGTACCGGGTGCCGTACACCCGGTCGCCATATCCCCAGTGGGCACAGACCCCGATGGAGTCGATGAACGCTTCCGCCGATGCGGCCTTCACCGGTTGTGCGAGGGACGGGGAGGCGGTAGCGACGACGAGAGCCGCCCCTCCGAGATACGATAACAAGCCACGTCTCATTCGTTTTCCGTCCGACGCACGATACACGCCCCGAGGACTCCTACGGCGATTATTGCCAAAGACAGAGTCCCGACCTCGGGAACTACGGTCACGTCCGGCGTCTCGACCTGGAAACTGTTGACGAAAAAGTCGCCGGTTCCCCCACCACCCCCAGCGTTGGTGAACGCCTGCAATTGCGTGATGCTGCTACCGGACGTACCGGCAAGTGTTCCGCTGATCGTGGCGGTTTGAATCGGCTGGCTCGGGTCGAAAGAAGGCGCACGTCGGGTCACCTGCAACGTGTAAGCGTCTAAACCGGTCAATGTAAAGGTGCCACTCAAGCCACCGTCAGTATATTGTCCCAAATCGTTGGCACCGTTACCGTTGCCGAAATTCTGCGTTCCCCCCGCGTCGATCACGCTGTAATTGTTACCGCCGCCGACGAACTGGAAGGTAAGCCGTGCGACACCGCCGCCGTCCGCGAGTAGGAATTGTGGGGCGCGACCGCCATCCACGAACCCATTGTCGAATCCGAAAGAAACCGTCCCGCCTACGACGACAGCACTGTTGATCGGGCGAGAAGCCAGTGCGGACGGATTATCGTTGCTGTTCGCGAACAGCCCGAATGACTCCCCGGCGGTGTCGATGCCGTTGCTACCGCCCCCGCCATTGCCCTTGGAAGTGCCAATAAAGAACCCGGCATTGCCCCCGGCGGTGGACAGCGTCCACGCACCGAAGCCGAAGCCGCCGTTATCGCCGGTCTGCCAGCCGTCGTTATAGACTGCATCGCTGGCGTTGTCACTGGCAACTACCGGGCGGGCATTCGCGCCCGGAGTCGGCACAAACAGGGCGAAACCCACTAACGCCATTAAAGGGAAAAAGTGCGTTGTCAGTCGTATCGAGCGATCTTGTTTCATTTCATATTCCTTCATTAAATGTATTTCCTACCTATCGATTGTTTCCAGAGCGTGACGATTTCAGGTATGCGGCGGCGGCGGGAGGCAACGTCTTAGCCCCTCCTTGCCCACTTATCCCGGAAGAGACACCGTTCGCCACCTGCTCTTTGAGCATCTGCTTTATTTGCGGAGTCAACTTCACGTTCGAGTCAATCTCTTGATTTATCTCCGCCTGCGTCTTCGGCGGGGGCGGGTTGTATCCCGCCGTGCTCCCGGGCGAGTTAGCACAGCCCCCCAGTTGCACGGCAGTTAATAACACCGCCGTCCCCCACAGAATAGTCGCTCGATTCATATGCTTCCTTCCGCTTTTCGACGAACCATCACTTTTCAATGGCATCCATTGCCGGGGTTGCGAGCAGCGAGTTCCATTTCCCGTTCGATGCCCCACCCCACCACCGGTTCGGTCCCGCATAATCGCCGTTCTCGTCGATGCAGTTCGCGGTGTTGCCGTCATCGAACGTGAAGCAGGGTTTGCCGAACGGCTGTTCGTTTTTACCTTGCACTCCGTAAAAGTCGCCCCATTTCAACTGGCTGGCGCGTGATGATTTAGCGTGACCGTCCGCGTACACGTTGTTGATGAATGCGTTGTGCTTGCCGCTCTGGATTTGATACCGAGTGTCCGTGTTTCCGTATTGATAGTTCGGGTAGCTAGAAAGCGACCAGAAGCCGTCGAGCCAGGGTTCGGGTGAACTCGATTCACAGATCGCGATTGTTTGAGATGGGTATCGGATGCTACTTATCTTTTCGGCACGCCCTACCTCGCTGAAGACGCCGAGATAGTTATACGCATACGACTGCTGGTGCTGACCGGTATCCCCCGTCTTCGGGTCCGTCGCGTTCAGCGGGTCCGGTGCCCCCCGCCCTTTCGTGGGGCAGATAAATACCGCACGGGTTTTGATATACGGTTCGAGAAGTGGCGCGGGTGTTCGTAGGTACTGATCGGCTCCCGGCAGACCAGGGTCGGGGGAATTGTAATGACGGTTCGGCGAGTATTCGTCGTAGTCTTGCGTGTACTGGAGTAGCGCGAGTCCGATCTGCTTCAGGTTATTCAGGCAAGCAGTCTGGCGAGCCTTCTCCCGCGCCTTGGCGAACACGGGAAAAAGTATCGCGGCGAGGATGGCTATTATCGCGATAACGACGAGCAACTCTATTAAGGTGAACGCGCTCCGGCTTCGTGTTTTTTCTGCGGTGAATAGTTTCATGGACTTCCTTCTTTCTGTTGTACGGGCGGGGGTAGATAACTTGTCGACGGGTTTACCAGGGATGCTTGTAGGTGGTATTCGCGTCGGCATGCTCCATGTTATTGCGGGCTTGGTCGAACTCACCGCCGCAGAAAGGCTTCCCGTCGAAACGCCACAGGTTCGGTCGGCTGGATTTTGCCGGATCGCAGTCATTGACGTTGTTGATCGTCTGTGTCGGCTTCATACTCTTGACATGCCCGTCGGCGAACGCGAGATTGGTTTGCCCTTGATGCCCCGCGTACAGCGAATTGTCATGATAGCCCCCATTCGGTGTGTACTCCGCCCACTGCATCGTGAACTCGACTAAACCGACCGTAGAGGCGGGTTTTTCGATTTCGGCGAGGATGTACGGTTCGTCGCCGGGGTCTTTGCACGTTGCGGTCCGGTTGCAGGCGTAGGAGACGAAGAACCCGTCGGGTTTCTTTTTAGATTCATCGTTCGTTCCCGCTACCGCCCCCGACCGAACGTCACTAAAAGGGTTCGACGGACAGCGGAATACCCCTACGCTCTTCGTGTACGGTACCAGTGCCCGCCGCCAGGTCCATGCTTCTTGTTCGGGATAATTTTTGTCGGAGTCGGGCCAGCCGACGAGGCGGTTTGGGAACGCTTCGTCGTAATCTTGCAGATATTGCATCATGCCTAAATTGACTTGTTTCATGTTCGACAAACAGGAAGCACTCCGTGCTTTTTCCCGCGCTTGTGCGAACACAGGGAAAAGTATGGCGGCGAGGATCGCGATAATCGCTATAACAACGAGCAGTTCAATTAAAGTGAAGCCGTTTCGTCGCACTGGTTTCAAAGTCGATGGTCGTATTAACATTTTAGTGTCCTTCTTTGACGGGTACGGGAGTCCGTATAAAACGGTTAGATAATTGCGCCGCATGCAACGCGGCATCGGTGCGCGTACTGCGGCGCGGCACCAGATAGGAACGGAGTCGTATCTGCTGACTGACACCGTCACCGCGCACCGAACGTAGGAGCAACTGTACCGCCTCGCGTGCCATCTCCTCCAGCGGCGGGCGGAGCGTCGTCAGCCCGAAGTCACGCGACGCCGGTTCGTCGTCGAAGCCGATCAGCGCGTAGTCCGTGCCGGGGTTTCGCCCGGTCGCCTCGCCGTAAGCGACAGCGAACGCGCGGGCGATGGTGTCATTCGCCCCGATCACGCCGAGTGGTTCCTCGGTCCCGGTAGCGAGATACAGTTCGACGGACTGTGCCGCCGACACTTCGGTTTCCGACTGCCCCGGATCGCGCGGCGGCAACACCCCCAGTTCGGTGACGGGCGGACAGAGTTTGAGCGCGTCGAGGGGTAGACCGGCGAGGCGAACGGCTTGCATCGCCCCTTCCCATCTCCCACGCACCCATGGCGTATTGAACGGTGCAACGAACAGAATATTACTGCGGATGCCGCTTTCAATCAGGAGACGCGCGGCGCGGAATCCAGCGTAATTCTGGTCGTAAAAAACGTGTGCTACCGGGAGATTGATCATCCCCGACGTGATCGCGACCACGCGCGACGGGTCCCCGTATTCGCCGCAGAACCCGGCGACGAGTTCCGCGATCTCGTCGTCGTTCGGGTCCTCGCGCACCGCGACATAGATCATCGACTCGGCACCGGCTTCACGCAACCGTTTGCCGCCTTCGTAGGGGGAGATTATCTCGGGGATCAGGTCGTTGCCGAGGACGCAACGGTTCACGAACAAGGTAGTCACGCCGACGGACGCCATCAACCGCTCTACGGAATGAATCAAGGTACGGGGCCAGAAGTCATTCTGGTTCTGGAACCAGCAGAAAATGCCGACCGTGCCGATCTGCGTCGAGGGCACGCCCGTCAGCATGTCGCCGTCCAGCGACAGTGTATCGGAAGGACTGGTGTCGACGGCATCCTCTTCGCCAAAACCCGACTCGTCGGCGGTGAACGGATCGCGTGCGACATATGTCCCCCGCCCGTTGTCGGCGCGAAGTGTGCCGTCGGAAAGCATGGTAGCGACTGCTTTTTGCACGGTGGAAAGATCGACGCTGTAGCCACGGGCGAGCATCTGGCGGCTCGGTAGCACCGCCCCCACATTCCACTCCCCTTTGCGCAGACGTTGTCGTAGGTCACGCTCAATACGCCGGTAAGCAGGCTCAGATTTGCCAGCGACGGCGGCAACGTCGTCTTTGTCGTTTGGTACTCTCTGCATGGGAATTATTCAAACCATGTGGTCATCCCATATGGTCGTATCATATGATCCCATAGTACAACTCACCGCCCGGTTTGTCAATAGTGGAATAGGGTGCATCTTTCTCCCCCCTGCCCCCTCTCTCATCGGAATGAAAGAGGGGGGGGCTGAGATAGTCAAACGGTACCATTATCTAGCGGTTCGAGAAGTGCGATGCCGTTCCGCCTCAGGACTCCCCCTCTTTCGTTCCGATGAGAGGGGGCAGGGGGGAGAAGGACGAGTGACGAGAAGGGAAGAAACAGGGGTGAGAGAAAGAGCAGGTCCGTCTAGTGGCCGCGTTCGATGAAAGAGTACACCCGGCGGTAGATCGTATTCATGAAATGACTGATAGCGGCCTCGCGGTCGCCGCCGAAATCGACCTTGACGTAGTCCCGGAACGCGTGTTCGATTTCACCGATTCGGTATAAGGCGATCTCCGGCGGAAGGGGATACTCCTTGCCCGTTTTTTCGTTGACGGCTTTGATCCGGGTTTCGAACCAGTGCATCGTGTCGAGTTTCGTCTCGTCGTATGTCGCGGAGACGATCCAATCGTTCTTGCCATCTACGGTCGTGTATCGCTTGCGGATCTTGATCATGTCGGCAGAAATTGTAGCACGCTTGTGTCCCCGAAGTCAAGGCGGAACAGCACGCCACATGATATACTGCCACTCACAATTAAACGACGAAGCCG
>JACMMA010000876.1 GCA_014379275.1 Armatimonadota bacterium
AGACGGTGCGGCACGGGCGCGTGGACCTGACGCCGCTCCTGACACACACGTTCGCCTTAGACGACATCACCGACGCCTATGCGCTGTTCGGCGACCGTAAAGACGGCGTGTTGAAAGTCGCGGTCAAACCGTAAAACAAGTCGATTCACTGGCAACCGGTACCGACGCATCGCTAAGGAACAAAATCATGAGCATTGAGAACAGCGACTACCAGACCGACTACTACGAGCAAGGTAGTTTTTTCCGGTGCGAAATAACCGGCAATAACGAGGCAGGCTGTGGTTCCGGGCAGGGGGTCACCAGAGACGAAGCGTTCGATAACGCTCTGGCGATCTACCGCGCCCACCGGGAAAGCCGGGAAAACGCCTTTGTCGAGAGGAGCCGTAACCGGTGGGGCGAATCCCGTGATCTGGACGGCGTTTGAAAGGTCAAATCGTTGCTCATCAACCACCGAGAAAAACACCGGAACCAACACAGCGGCTGGCTACGCGCGGCAGTGCTGGGCGCGAACGACGGCATCGTGTCCACGGCAAGTCTTGTGGTCGGAATCGCCGCGTCGAACGCCGCGCACGACGCCGTGTTACTCGCCGGGGTGGCTGGTCTCGTCGCGGGAGCCATGTCTATGGCGGCGGGCGAGTATGTTTCGGTCTGTTCGCAGGCAGACACGGAGCGGGCGGACATGGAGCGGGAGCGGCAAGAACTCGCTACCGACCCGGCGTTCGAGCGTGAAGAGTTAGCGACGATTTACGAGAAACGTGGATTGGACGCGGCACTCGCCGCCCGTGTCGCGGAGCAACTGATGGCAAAGGACGCGCTCGCCGCACACGCCCGCGACGAACTGGGCATCACCGAAAACGTCGCCCGCCCGGTGCAGGCGGCGATGGCGTCGGCGTCGGCGTTTGTCACCGGCGCGGCGTTGCCACTCTTTGTCGTGTGGGTCGCGCCCATCAAAAGCACCGGAATTTTTGTCACCGGAACCTCGCTCGTTTTTCTGGCGGTGCTGGGCGTCCTCGCCGCGTACACAGGAGGTGCGCCGATTTTGCCGGGAGCGATGCGCGTGACGTTCTGGGGCGCACTCGCCATGGCAATCACGGCTGGGGTCGGGGCCTTGTTCGGTACGGCTGTTTAGAAGAGAATCATCCGATGCCTAACATACTTACTCTCGACGAATTGTGGGATGGCACGTCGCCGGTCGAGAACGCGTTTGAGTCGGCTCAGATCGCCGACCTGCCCGAAGGGGGGCGTCGCTACCTCAGTCACGCGATAGCTCCGGGAACACGCCTCGCGTCCGCAGTCCGCCTGCGGATGCATGGCGAAATCAAACTGCGCGACTGGCTGCCGTTCACGGCGGAGCAAGTCATACGGCAGGACCGGGGATTCATCTGGAGTGCCACGGCTCGTATGTACGGCTTCCCGATTCGCGGGTCGGATTGTCTCTTGGATGGCGAAGGCGCGATGCGGTGGAAACTGTTCGGACTAATCCCGGTCATGACGGCGTCGGGTCCCGACATTACGCGCTCCGCTATCGGCCGCTTCCAGATCGAATCCATCTGGCTGCCGTCCGCGCTCTACCGACCCGGCGTGACCTGGACGGAATCCGACCCGTCCCGCTCCTACGCCTCCTTCACCACGAACGGCGAGACGACGGGGCTTGAACTCGTCACGTCGAATACGGGGCAACTCCGTGCGGCGAGTCTGCCCCGGTGGGGTCAGCCAGACGGGGAGGCGTTCCAGTGCCGGACGTTCGGCGGGATATTCGACGAGGAGCGGACATTCGGCGGCTACACCATACCGACTCGCGTCCGGGTCGGCTGGGACTACGGGACGAATCCCGACGCGTGGACCGGCGAGTTCTTCCGCGCGACAATCACCGAGGCGCATTACCGGTAGGATTCAGGATTGCAGGTAACCCCTTTATGAGCAACAGCATCGAAAATTTGATCGCGACCTTCCGGCAAACCTGCGAAGCGGCGGGCGAGAGCGAACGGCGCGTCATCCAACGCCTGACGGAGCGCGTTCACATCAGCCGCAACGTCAACGACGACTACGAGGAGACCCTGACGTTCGGGCAACGCCTCGCCGACCGGATCGCCATTTTCGGCGGCTCGTGGACGTTCATCTTGCTTTTCCTGTCCAGCCTCGCCTTCTGGATCGCGCTGAACACGTTCGTTCTGACGCGGCTCGGCAAGCCGTTCGACCCGTACCCGTTCATATTTCTGAATCTGATCCTTTCCATGCTGGCGGCATTACAAGCCCCGGTGATTATGATGTCCCAGAACCGCTATGCGGCAAAAGACCGGGTCGCCGCCGAGCATGACTATGAGGTGAACCTGAAGGCAGAACTCGAAATCCTCGCCTTGCATCAAAAGGTGGACACGCTACGCGAAAAACAGTGGATGGACCTCGTGGC
>JACMMA010000163.1 GCA_014379275.1 Armatimonadota bacterium
AGCGATGTTGGTGGCAACCATCAAGGCGGCGATGGTGAAACGCAAACAAAGGGCGCGGCTAGCGGCTGTTTCCAACGGGGCCAGTGTGGCAAGACGCACCTCACTGCTCACCACGCCCACCTAAGCGGTCCATCAACGCAATACCCCCGACACGTTCAATATCCTAACGATACGTCTACGATGCCCGCGAGCGGTTCCCCGGCCGCGAAGCGGGACACATTGTTCAGGAAAAGCTGCCTTTGTCGTTCGCGCAGTCCCCTCGCCCAGCCGGAAGAATTGTGCGGCGCGATATGTACCTGTGGCAAATCCCAGAGGGGCGAATCTAGCGGAAGCGGTTCGGTCGCGAATACGTCCAGGCACGCCCCCGCGAGTTCGCCCTTTTGTAACGCGGTAATCAGCGCGGTCTCATCGACCAATCCGCCGCGAGCGATGTTGACGAGTCGCGCGGTCGTCTTCATCCGGATAAATTCGTCTTCGCCGATCAAATGCCGCGTTTCGCCGGTCAGTGCGGCGGCAATGATTACCCAGTCTGATTCGCCAATCAGTCGTCGCAACCCCTCTGGCCCGGTTACCGTTTCGTCTACGAAGGGCGCGGCGGTCGGTGTACGCCGTAACCCGATTGTGCGCATGCCCATTGCGCGGCACCGCTCCGCGATACCCTGCCCGATAGGACCGAGACCGATGACACCGGCGGTTTGCCCGTACAATTCCTCGTGTTGGAGCGATTGCCAGCGTCTCGCCTGCTTTTGGTCGTGAAGCTCCGACAACCGGTGGGAGACCGCGAGCATCCACGCCAGAACGAATTCCCCGATCGCGATGCCGAACGCGGGACCACTGTCCGTCAGCACCAAGGTGCCAACCTCACATCGCTTGCGCACCGGTGGCATTAGTACGTGATCTACGCCTGCCGAAGCGGTATGTAGCCATCGTATTCGTGGCGCATCGGTCTCAATCAAGGATGCGAACCGCTTCCCGCCAACCCAGCGCAGTAGGGCGACGGCGTCGGCTACCTTGGGCGACAGGTCGCCTTCTTCCCGGTAGGGGACGCAGACAAACTGGGGCGCAACCAGACGGATCTGTGCGGACAGTTCCTCATGTACACTATCCGGGATGAGCAAGGCTTCTTGCACGTTATTGCCCACCTCCCATGCCACTGTTCCCAAAACCAGGGACCTCCCCGCCCATCGGCAACGAGGCGCCACCGGGAACAGGCATCATGTTTCCCTGCGGTTTACGCGTTTCATTCACCGATAGAATGGAGCGTTCGAAAGCGGGTTTCAGTTTCGTCCAGTCGCGCTCGGAGCACTCTGCGACCACGTTCACGATGTACTGCCCCCCACCGACCGTCACGCGATAACCGTGCCGCTTCCCCCCAAAACCGAACTGGTTTCCGCCCGCAGTGTACTCGCTCCAGCGGAGGTCGGGGACCAACTCCTTGCCCGCCTTATCCATCACGATCCCCGTCATTTTTGGGTACATCTGCCCGGTCGGGATGACTTTGGTTTCCTTGAAACCGGCGAATCGTTTCTTGAACTGTTTGCCATGCGCCCGATGGATCGGGGCCGCACGCGAATTGAACACGCCAGACGGAATCGGATCATTCCCGAAAAGGAGTTGCCCCGTGAGGAGACCACCAACACTGCTCACGGTCATTTCCACGCTGGCATTGCCCTTGGTCGCCGTCACGCCATCCCCGATAGAGGGTTGGTTATCCGTGGACGCTTTGCCGATCGCGTGAATATCCCAACCTTTCGGGACGTCACACAGGAAGGATTGGTCCGCGGCGACGAACTGCTCCCATTTGGTGGGGGCGGCCACCGGCGCTGCGGGGATAAACATCAGCCCGATTCCGATCAGGACGGCGACACCGACGCCCCCCGTTATATACAGAGGTAGTCTGCTGGGCTCTTCTGCCTCGGCGTAAATCGGCTTGAGCGAACCGGGGCGCTGAGCGGGATCGGCGGCGGCGACAGTGCCGCTCGGGCCACCAAACCCGATGCCCGGGGGGAGGGCGGGGGATGACGTTGGGGCGGGCGTAGCAGGCGTGTCAAGGGGGTTCGTGAGCTCGCTTTTCGGTGGGGCTACCACGTTACCGCCAAGAGGCTGTAAGCCTCCGATAGGGGTGAGATCGTCGGGAAAATTACTCATGCCAATTCCTCCGAATAGTTGTTCCCTATTCTTGCTATGCTATCCTGCTATATTTATGGGAAAGTCACCGAAACGCCACTGAGAAGTCGGTACGCTCTCGCGATGAGCCGCCTCTTATTTTATTCTTTCTGTCACACGGACGATCCGCGAAGCATGTTTAATTCGGGAACGAGTCATTCCAGCACAAAAAAAGTTCATAGGCTGTGTAACCAAAATCGCCCTCCGTGAGTCAGTAATTATGTCAGGCAATCGCGCCTTGAGATTTCGATTGTTCGCCTCGAAGCGAATAAAGCGGGCAGGAAGTGGAATGCCCGGAAAGGTTTGGAGATACGGATGGTACGACGAAGCCGGTGTGAGAATGTAAGCCCGAGTAGGCAAATTTTGCCAGTGATTATCCCGGCGACGCTTCTCGTCTTTCTCACGGGAGCGGTGCGAACTTACACTTTTTTGACGGAATTACCGGAAACGAACAAAACCGGAACGGCTAGGCGACCGTCCTTTACGAAAGGGTTCAATGCTACCGAGGAGACTTTTTCACAATATGCCTCCGTCTTAGCCAAACTGAACCCGAATGGGCCGGAGATGCCCAGCCGAAGCGACGAAGAGACGGCGTTGGAGCTACTGAATCATTTGGTACATCAGCCGATCAGCATGGAGGGCGATACGTTCCGCGAGGCAAAACTGAGTCACTTCGCGCCACAAACATTGCTCCTTTCTATATCACAAAGCCTTGCGAAAAGGGCACAGATTTCGGCCGAAAACGGGGACTTTGTTATGGCTCGGAAGTACGTGGACGCGCTATACGGCATCGGAGATCACGTCTTGTCGGCCTCCTCCCTTTCCCTGCAGGGTCTAGAGTCCGCCCATCATTTTCTTGGCTTTGCGACTCATGTCCAGGTGAGCGTGTTCGGAAAGGGTGATTACCACAGCGCGGCACGGTACAGAGAATGGGCCTTGACGACTTTATGGAAGCAACAAATCTCTCCGCGTCTTAAAGGCAACCATTTCGCACCGCACTCCCAGAACGACAAAGTGCTAGCGGCAAGCCTGGCTCAGGAATACCGCGATGGCTGGTCGCGCATTCGCGCCGGGGAGGCGTGAGATCGGGTAGGATCGCGGTCTTCGGGGACGACACCTCCCGAAGATCGCGATTCCGTATCGTTACATCGGCACTGTCCCCGGTTCTCTACTCCCCGTCGTTCTCAATCACCGCGCGATCTTCCGCGTCGAAGAAGCTTTGCTTGCGCCGTAGAAACGCGGGACCGTCAGGCTCTTCCGACCGGTACTTCGCGGTCGCCTGTGATACAGCTTGTAACGCGCTACGCTGCCCTTTTCCCGTCGCCGCGTATGTCGCGCTACTTTCCGCCGAAAAGCCCATCGTCGCCCCGGTAGCAATGGCATCCTGGTTGGCGGCGAGGAACACGAAGTCCCAACCATACACCTCGCGCTGATGAGTGATCTTCTCGAATATCTGCTGGCGGGCGAACTTATGCGAGGCGTTTTCCATGCCGTCTGTCAGAGTGACAAACAGCACCTTCGCCGGGCGTTCGTTCTCGGACAACGTGGAAAGCCGTCCCCCCGTTTCGTCGATCGCTTGCCCGACCGCATCGAGCAGCGCGGTACTTCCCCGTGGGACAAATGTTTTCTCGGAAAGCGGAGCGACCGACGCGAGCGGGGCGAAGTCATGCGGCTTCTCGTACCGATCGTCGAACTGTACGAGCGTCAATGTCGCCGCCCCCGGTGCGGTTTGCTGGTCCTTCAAAAAAGTGTTAAACCCGCCGATAGCGTCTCCGCGCATGCTTTCCATCGAGCCGGAGCGATCCAAAACAAGCGTTATATGCGTGTAATCTGATTTCATGAGTGTTCCTTTCGAATTCGATACTCCTTACGAAATCGAGAAGGCGGAAAGTGCCGTTTTTTAAGTACGGCCCACCCGAAGGCAAGGAATGGTCGCAGCGAATCCGCTCACAACGACTTGTGACCGCGCAGCAGGGAAATGAACGCCGTGGCTTGCCGCATGTCGAACTCGCCCGCCTCGAACCGAAGCGTAGTCCCCCTCCAGGGCCTGTCGGCGAGGGTGATCGTTAAGCCGCCTTCCGGCGAAATCACTGCCGACACGTCGTTTTTATCCAACAGTCGCTCGAAAAGGCGGGGTGCCTTCCTGGCGACCGTCCGCACACCGGACCCACTGAGTGCGACTAGACCGGCAAGCGCAAGTAAAAGATAACCCCACAATGTCCGTCGCTTCAAAACAAGCGCCGTGCCGACGGCCGCGATCCCCATGAACGCCCCCGCCCCGTACATCAGGGCGGCTTTGTCCACACGCTCTCCCGTCCGCAACAGGCGGCTCCGTAAACCCTCACCCGCCGAAAGCCGGACGGTTCCGTTTTGATGCAAGGTGATTTCGCCCCATTCATCGAACCCGGTCATCGGATCGCTTAGTTTCTGGAATCGCAGTTTGGCGAGAGCGTGAGGCATCGTATTACGGGGCGTTGTCCTTCTTCTCGTCGGCTTTCCGGGCAAACAACCGGATCGGCGTCCCCTCGAACGGATACACCTTGCGGATCTGATTTTCCAGGTATCGTTTGTACGAGAAGTGAAGCATGTCGGGATCGTTGACGAACATCACGATGGTCGGGGGTTTGACCGCCGCCATGGTGACATAACGGACCTTCAAAGTTCGTCCCTTGTCGTTCAGAGGATGCGAGTCCACGGCATCACGCACGATGCGGTTCAGTTCGCCGGTCGGTATCCGGAACGCATGTCCTTCCGCCGCGGAAAGCATCGTTTCCACCGCCGCGCCGATGCCCGTACCGAGCAACGCCGAACAGTACGCGACCGAAGCGTAGGAAACATACGGCATCTCGTCGCGCAGATGCTGGGTGAACGCGAGCACTGGGTTCTGGCCGGGACTCGCTTCGAGTACGTGTTGTTTACCTAGATCCCACTTGTTGACTACCAGAACGGAGGCGCGCCCGGCGTCGTGCGCCATGCCCGCGACCCGTTTATCGCCGTCCAACAAGCCCTCTATGGAGTCCACTACCGTTACCGCTACATCCGCGCGCTCAATGGCGCGTTGTGCGCGTAAAACGGAATAGTATTCGACGGTCCCTTGAATCTTGCCCGAGCGACGGATCCCCGCCGTATCGATCAGGGTCATTTCGTGACCCTCCCAGATCAGTTTCGTATCGATGGCGTCGCGCGTCGTCCCCGCGACCGGCGAGACGATGGCACGCTCCTCGCCGAGCATGGCGTTGAGCATCGAGGACTTCCCGACATTCGGACGCCCGATCAGCGCAATTTTGACCGAACCGTCTTCTTCTTCGGTTTCGCCGGTATCCGGCGGGAACGCTTTGACCACCTCATCAAGCAGATCGGCGACGCCACGTCCGGAGAGCGCGGAAACGGAGAACAATTCCCCGACGCCGAGCGAGTAAAAGTCGGCGGCGTTCATGTCGCGCTTGGGGTTGTCCGATTTGTTGACGACGAGAAAAATGGGGGTCTCGGAACGTCGGAGTTGGTTCGCGAGATCACGGTCGGATTCCGTGACCCCGACTTCGCCATCGACGAGAAACAGAATCACGTCCGACTCTTCCATGGCGACTTCGGCTTGCAGACGGATCTGTGTCAGCAGCGGGTCCTCATCGTCCATCATGATACCGCCGGTGTCAATCAGGGTGTACAAGCGACCGTTCCAGTCGCCGTCGGCGTACAGGCGGTCACGGGTGATCCCCGGTTGGTCCTCGACGATGGCGATGCGGCGTCCGGTAAGGCGATTGAAAAGCGTGGATTTGCCGACGTTCGGTCGACCGACGACGGCGATAATGGGTTTGGGCACGGAAGTCGCCTCCTTTCAGAGGGTGCGGGGAACGTCCCCGCGGGGTAAATAGCGTTGTTTCGGCACGTATTGTACCGCGACCGCCGCGCGATTGCCCGGGAATGACGGCGGCTCACCCGGCGCCAGGGTGAGCCGCGACCAAACGGAGCCGATTATTTCTGCGGCGTATGACTGCGCCCGCGAGAACAGGCGTGGCGGCTAGAAATGACCGGGCTACGTCACCCGGCGATATAGATCGAGCACGTCGTGGGCGAGTCTTTCGGAGTCATGACGTACTACCTCCGTCTCGCTCATGTAAGTGCCCATCACCGGGGAGTAGCCCAGGTCCTGGATCGCCTCGAAGTCCGGTTCGACAAAGTCCGCGCCTGCCTTCGCATATCGTGCCAGTGTTTCGACTGTCGGGCGCGCGGTATTCACCATCACGTAGTCAAACACGCGGGTCGCCGCGTGGGACTCAATCATTCGCACGTGATCCGACGCCGTGTAGCCGTCCGTCTCCCCGCGCTGAGTCATCACATTACAAACATAAACTTTGAGCGGCGCCTTGGATTGCTCGATCGCCTCCACTATCTCCTTCACCAGCAGGTTCGGTATCACGGAGGTGAAAACGCTCCCAGGGCCCATCACGATTACGTCGGCGCTGCGAATGGCGGACAGCACTTCCGGAATCGGCCTCGGATTTTCCGGAGAAAGCGTGATTCGCACAATCGCACGGGGGTCATCCGCAATCTGCGTCTCGCCGGTGACTTTGCCGCCGTCGGCCATCTCGCCGATAAGAACCACCGACTCGACGGTGCTCGGGAGGACGCGACCGCGGATCGCCAATACCCGACTGGTTTCCTCCACCGCCTGCTCGAAGTCGCCCGTAATGTCCGCCATCGCCGCGATGAGCAGGTTGCCGAAGTTATGCCCCGACAATCCGTCTTTATCGTCCAGCGTTTTGAAGCGGTATTGGAACAGTTTTTGCATCATCGGTTCGGCGTCCGCCAGCGCGACGAGGCAGTTGCGGATATCGCCGGGCGGCAGGATCCCGCCCGGAAGTTGCCTTTGCAGTTGACCCGACGAGCCGCCGTCATCGGTCATTGTTACAACGGCGGTCAGGTTCGCGGAATACTGCTTCAAGCCGCGCAGGAGCGTGGACAGACCGGTCCCCCCGCCGATGACGACGACTTTAGCCCCCTGCGCGAGCGTCCTGTTGCGGCGGATGACATCCGGTAAATCGTCCAGCGATTCCGGCGCGACGGCGGAAACAATCGAGCGGTTAACCGCCACCAGCGCGTAGAGGATCACCCAGAGTCCGAGCAGAGTGAATACAATCCCGACCGGGCGATGCACCCACGGGTTTTCCAGGCGGATGCCGGTCGTGTCCAAAAGGGCACGATATAGAATGTCGGTGTACTCGATGTACTGGATGTAAAGGTACACCGCGACGCCGAATAAAACGAGGAAAATACCGACGGGTATTAGCGCGAGATAGCGCTTGACCCGCATGTCGGGTGCCAGCCATTTGAGGCGGCGGCGGAATCGGGTCACGACGCTCATTGGTGCGTTCTCCAGTGCGCCGCGTCCCGGTGTTGCACAAGCACGCGATAGCCACGGTCACGCAGAAAATGCGCCAACTTTTCCGCGACAACCACCGAGCGGTGCTTCCCGCCCGTACAACCGATCCCGATAGTTAAATACGCCTTTCCCTCGGACACGTAATGGGGCAAGCTCCAACCTACGAGATCATATAGCCGTTCCAGAAACGCTTCGGTACGCTCGTCCCCCATCACATAGCGGATGACTTCCTCGTCCAGACCGGTATGCGCTTTTAATTCCGGAACATAGAAAGGGTTGGAAAGAAAACGGACATCGAAAAGAAGATCGGCGTCTTGAGGCATCCCGTACTTGAACCCGAACGAGGCGACGGTAACCGTTATCGGGTGCTGTTTACGCTCGGCGGTCGCATATTCATCCATCAACAGTCCGCGCAGTTCTCCGGGGGCCGATGCGGACGTATCGATGACGCGGTCCGCCCGTTCTTTCAGCGGGGCGAGGTATTCCCGTTCCCTGGCTATGGCAGGAATTATTCCACCGGTTTCGGTGAAAAGTGGGTGTGTCCGGCGCGTCTCCTTGAAGCGGCGTAGAAGCGTTTCATCCGACGCGTCCAGAAACAATAACACACCCTTGATCCCGGTCTCGTTGAGAATCTCGTAGGCGGGAAGAAGATCGGCTATGTGGCCGCCCCGGACGTCGCAGACGAGGCAGAGCGGTTTGTTGTCATCGTCTTTGCTTTGTGCGGCGACCATCGGGAGCAACCGGGGGGGGAGATTGTCCACGACCCGCCAGCCGAGGTCCTCGAACGTGCGCTGCGCGGCTTGTTTTCCCGCGCCGCTCATACCCGTGAGAACCACGATCTGAGGCGAGCCGTTACTCGTCACGCTTTTTGCCCTCGCCCAAAAACGTATTGAGTACCCCGAATAGAACGCTGGTGACGACGGAGCCGAACAAAGCGGCGATGAGCCCGTCGACTTTCAAGCCGACATCTAACTGCCCCACCAGATAAAACATGAGCGCGTTGATGACCAGCCCGAACAAACCGAAAGTGATGCACGAAAGTGGCAAGGTGAGAAGTTTTACCACCGGGCGGATCAACGCATTGACCAGAGTGAGCACCAGCACGGCGACAAACGCGCCAATGACGCTTTGCGCGCCCGTCCCCGTGAAGCCCAATTTAAAGCCGAGCTGATCTCCGAGCAAAACTGTCAGATACAGCGCAACCGCGCCGATCGCCCAGCGTGTCAGTAGTCCCATTTGTTTTTCTCCCTGCCTCATTATACGAAGAATCGCTACCATTTAACACAGCGGGTGTCTCGACCCGAAAAATAGGTCGGTTCGAATGGTCATTTTCAGAACATGTCTGCTATAATGACATATACTGTCTCTTGTAACAGGTCGCAACGGCGCGCTATCAATCACGTTGATTTCGCATTCCACGTTTGACGGAACCTCCGATCGCGGAAGAAGCGTATTGTAAACAGCCGTAAGGGGGCACAACCACCCATGTTCGTGGATGGTTGCAATGTCAGAACTTAGCCGAAAGCGGCAAACACGACCCATGAAAAGCACTCCATCCCGTACCATATATATTCGCCGACCGTTCCTGGCGGCCACGTTTGCTGTTCTCGCCGGCTCGCTTAGTATCGCCGCACTCGTTTCCGGCGCGGCGTGCGAACCCGCCTCCAAGACAGTCGGGTTTACCGGCGACCCCTTGGTCACCGGCGACCCGCGCTTGCAGGTCGCCGCGCGCGAGCAGGTGACGACCGGTTCCCAGGCGACGAACCGCGACGGGGTCAAAAATGGGGCGGTGTCGCGCGAAGACGATGCGAAGATAGCGAAAATCACGGCTCGCCTTCTGGAGATGAACCATTACGCGCAGGTGCCGATAAACGATGAACTGTCGCCGAAGGTATTCGACGCCTTTCTGGACACCCTCGATCCGCAACGCGTGTTCTTCCTGCAGACCGATATCGATACCCTTTCCGCTTCCTACCGCGATACTATCGTCGGACTGACAAAGCAACGCGGCGACTTTACCGCGGCGCAAAAAATGTATACGTTGCTGGTGAAGCGCGCGGAAGAGCAAACACTTTATGTCGACAAACTGTTGAAAGAACCGTCTTCGTTCACGTTTACCGGGAGTGATACCTACGTAGTGAACCGGGAGAAGGCGACGCGCCCCGGCTCGGCCACGGAGGCGCAAGCCCTATGGAAACAGCGACTCCGTTACGAATACCTGCAGGAGAAGCTTGCCAAAGAAAAACCGGCCGATATCGTAAAGACCCTTTCGCGTCGCTATGACCGCTCTCTACGTTCGCTCCGTGAGCTGGATAGCGACGATATTTTTGAGTTGTACATGAACTCTATCGCTCACGCCCTTGATCCGCACACCGATTATTTCGGCAAGGCGACTGCGGAAACGTTCGCGATTTCGATGCGGTTGTCGCTCTTCGGGATCGGGGCGACACTCCGCTCCGAGGACGGCTATACCGTGATCGAGGACATCAAACCGGGATCCCCCGCGCAAGCGACCAAAAAGATCAAGGCGGGCGACAAGATTGTCGGGGTTGCCCAGGGGAGAGTCGGCGCGTTCGTGGACGTGGTAGACATGAAGCTCAACCGTGTGGTGGAGCAAATCCGCGGCGAGAAGGGATCCGTCGTCCGGCTCAAGTACATACCCGGTGACGCGACGGACCCGTCCGTGCGCGAGGAAGTCGTCATCGTCCGGGACGAGATCAAGCTGGAAGAGTCGGAAGCGAAGGCGCGCCTGATTCTGCAGCCACAGCCTGACGGCAAGGTTCTGCGGTTGGGCGTGATCGATCTGCCGCTCTTCTACCAGGATCCCGAAAAGAATAAGAGTTGTTCCGCGGATGTGGCCTTGTTGCTGGAAAAGCTCAAGCAAGAGAAGGTCGACGGCGTTATACTGGACTTACGCCGGAACGGGGGCGGCTCCCTGCCCGAAGCGATCAAGATGACCGGGCTTTTCATCAAAACGGGTCCCGTCGTTCAGGTCCGTGATGCGGAAAACAACATCCGCGTAAACGAGGATAAGAATCCGGCGGTCGCGTACGACGGCCCCCTAGTCCTTCTAACGTCGCGCAACTCGGCGTCGGCGTCTGAAATCGTCGCGGGTGCCTTGCAGGATTACGGCCGTGCTCTCGTGGTCGGAGACTCATCCTCGTTTGGAAAAGGGACGGTGCAGGCGGTTTATGAACTCGGTCCGATTATGGAGCAGAACAGCGCGTCCGTCGCGGATAATCCCGGCCAGCTCAAACTGACGATTCAGAAGTTTTACCGCGCTTCCGGGGCATCTACCCAACTCCGAGGCGTCGAGCCGGAGGTCGTCCTACCCAGCATATTCGATGCTCTCAAAGTCGGGGAAAAGGATCTGGACAATCCCTTGCCGTGGGACGAAGTCGAGAGTGCGAAGTACACGAAGCTGAATGCGGTCGCCCCGTACACCACGGAGTTGACAAAACGGAGCGGCGCGCGAGTGGCCACGGACGGTGACTTCCGTTACTTGAAAGACACGATTGCCCGGGTCGCGAAGGCACAGGATCAGAAAACCATCTCGCTGAACGAAGCGACGCGACGCAAAGAGCAGGACGAGGACGATGCGCGGATCGAGGCGCGTCAGAAAGTGCTTGCCGCCCGCCCCGTTTCCAAAATGACGGTATACCCTCTCACGCTAACGGCTGCCATGAAGCCGGGACTGCCCAAACCCCTGACGCCGGAGCAGGTGAAAAAAGGGTTGATTGATGGTGCCGAGGAGGATCCGTTGCCGACAACCGAGGATAAAAAGAAGAATAAGTCGCGGTTGCCCGAACCCGACGTGACCTTGACGGAAGCCGAAAATGTCCTCGCGGATTACATCGCGTTGTCGAAGGGGTCGTCCTCTACTCCGCTAGCTAAACAGCCGTAAGCATCATTATCGGGGAATGAGCAAGCCGCGCTATTAAGCGCGGCTTGCTTGTTTATCGGCATGGTAAAATACGCGACACAGGAGAAAGCGCATGGCCAAAGAAGACAAGACGGGCGAGAAACGTGTGGTTTTGAATAATCGCAAAGCCAGACACGAATATTTCATTGAAGACTCCGTCAAGGCGGGTCTGGTGCTGGTCGGCACAGAGGTCAAGTCTCTTCGATCGGGCCGCGCAAGCCTGAGCGAATCCTACGCCCGTTTAGACAAAAACGGAGAGGCATGGCTACATAATATGCACATCAGCCCGCACGAGGAAGGCGGGCGTTACAACGTCGACCCGATCCGCCCGCGCAAACTTTTACTGACGCGTCGGGAACTGGTCAAATTAGGCGCTATCACCGAGCAGAAAGGGCTGTCTCTGGTACCGATTTCGCTTTTCTTCGAACACGGCTTCGCCAAATTGGAGTTAGGGGTCGGGCGCGGTAAGAAGCTATACGACAAGCGCGAGGCTATCGCCGACCGGGATCGGGAACGGGAGGCGAGACGCGAGGTATTCAGCCGGGAGTAGTGTATGAGGCGGGGTATAAATTGCCCCGCTTTTTTATCTGGAAACGGAAGGAAAACGTATTCCGTAGAACGAATTGTATTTCTAAATTCAACGGATCTTAAAAAATGACAATGATGACAAAAACTCGCTTCTTCAATGAAAACGTTTTCCTTGCGGGAACGCTCGTTACTGCTGCTTTGATTTCACAGGCAGGTTGCGCCCTCGCCGAGCCGCCGATGGGTTCAGCGAAAGCATCGCTCGCGGCGAAGGACGGAGCCCCGCGGTGGACTAAGATGCCTTTGCTGACATCCGGGCAAAAGAAGGAAGGTATCTTTCCCGGCGGTGAGGGCTGCCAGTGGCCGCGCGAATTGGTGATTTCTGATGCCGACCCGAACTTCCTTATTCTGAGTATCGATGTCGGCGGCTTATATCGCACGCTCGATGGCGGCAAGAACTGGGAGCAGGCGTCGGTCGGGTGGAGCGGGCGCGGTTGTAATGGCGTCGCGATTGACCCGAAAAACCCGAGTCATGTGATCGGACTCGCGGGCAATTCGGTGGATTGGCAAGAGAATTGGGGCCAAACGCCGAACGGGATTTATCTTTCCTCCGATAAAGCGGCATCCTGGAAACCGGTAATGGGATTACTCGAAGGCTTCGGAAACAGCGTGGCGATCGACCCGGACTCTTACGACGCGACCCGGAAAGTCTGCACGATTGCGTATGTCGCCTCCGCGAAAGCCGGACTATTAAAAACCACGGACGGCGGCGAAACCTGGTCACAGGTCAGTGACCTTCCCGCGGTCGTCGGTCAAGCGGACGGCGGAATACCGGTCCGTGTGCGTGTCAGTCCCAAAGGCGGTGTGGTATACCTCGGCGGCAAAGGAGGCTTCCACTGCAGTACCGATGGCGGTAAGTCTTTCACCAAGGTCCGTGACGGCGCCGTTTCCAACATCGCGGTCGTTTCCTCGGCGCCGAAGAGCGTGTGGGTGTCGGGCAGTGAAGGAGTGATTGTTTCGCGAGACCAGGGAAGGACATTCACCGTTCTGCCGGCAAAAGGGATGGACCGCGAAGCGGATAACAAGATCGTGCAGTTTGTTTCTGTCAGCCCCGCCGATCCGAATCGCTTGTCCGCCTGGATCGCGCGCGGCGACTGGCAATGGCACCGCTATTACAGCCATGACGGTGGAAAAACGTTCGGGATCACCCAGGTGATCAAAACGAACGAACCGATGCCGAATAACGTTCGCAACGGATTCAATGCGTGGCACCCTAAAGACCCGAATATCATGTACGGATTGGGTGGCGACACTGTGACCCGGTCCGTAGACGGTGGCAAAACGCTCCGGTGGTACAACAACGGCTACAACGGCGTGATGATGGGCGGCATGATGAACTTCTCCGCCCACGCCCCGAAAACGGTATTTCTCGCTTTTCAGGACTACAACGCCGCGGCAACCCAGGATGGTGGAGCCGTTTGGGACTATTTAGACGCTTCCGGCAAAGGCTGGGGTGGGCACTGTTATGGCGGCCATGCGGTAGATAGCAAGACATTTTTTTACGGAGATGCTGAAGGCTGGGGCGACCCGCGACGCATACGCATCACGCACGACGCCGGTAAAACATGGGAGTTCGTGAAAGGGGCGGACGGAAAAGAGATAAATCTGGACGGGGCAAACGTTTCGCTTTCCGATCCGACCGATGCGAACATCCTTTTTTGCTACAACCACCGGTCCACGGACAAAGGCAAGACCTGGCAAAAGATGACCGGGTGCGAGGGCGTGTTCATTTACTCGCCTGACACAAAGGTGCTATGGGGCCGAATGGGCGGCGCTGTCGTTTCGTCAAGCGATAAAGGGGCAACGTGGCAAAAAGTGGCGGAAACATCCGGCACACTCGATGATGTCGCGGTTGATCATAAAACCGGACGTGTTTATGTTGCGGCGGAGGATAAACTCAAAGCTTTCGACGCGGGGAGATGGATAGTTCTTGACTTGCCTGCCGATCAGTTCGGGAACACACTTCGTTGCGTGACGGTCGCGACCGATCCACGCAATCCACAAACGGTGTATGTCGCCGGTCCGCGCAACACCTACGCGACGCAGTGCACCGCGGCTCGTTCCACGGATGGCGGTAAAACCTGGCGGAACCTTACGGTCACTTTGCCGCTCAAATCCGGGCTTGATAACGGGCCGCATGAAGTATCCTGTATCCGGGTTCACCCCCAGACCGGTGAGGCGTGGGCGGCGGGTCAGTGCTACGGCATGTGGCGGATCGCTCCCCCCTCGCCCGGCGAGAAAGGCACCCCGGCGGAACAGGCATCCGCCCCAAAATCGGTACGCCCTCCCCTCGCTGTTTCGGTAAAAATTGTGCCTGATGGTGACAAAGTATCGGCACCCTCCCCACGTATAGTGGTCGCGAACGGCGACATGGAAAACGGAGCAGATATGCCGGACAACTGGACCGATAAATGGGAGGGGCGCGGCAAGATCACCCTGTACCGGGATACCACTCAGAGTAAATCGGGCAAGGCATCACTAAAGGTCAAAACCACAGGCGACACGCAGGGACAGGGCGCCCAGATGATACTAGATGCTCCCGCCGGCGCGACGTTCACCATCAGCGGTTCCGTCAAGTCGAAGGGAACCATCAAGGTAAATTTCGCGGTGCAGCCGCGCAAAGATTCCTGGGAGCCGATCGCGTTCGAACAGGTCGGCTACGTGCAGAACGATTCCGAATGGCAGTCGTTCACCAAAAAAGTTACGTTGCCGGAAGGCTCGGTTCACGCGGCAATAATCCTTTTGGTGGAAGGCGACGGCGAAGCGTGGCTCGATGACGTGAAAATAGGCGAACCTGATTTGAGCAAGGCTACGGTCAAACGGGAGTATCAGCCGCAGCCGGCTAAACTCGACCCCGTTACACCGATGCACGGTTTCTGGGCGGATTATCCGACGTCCTGGTGGAACTATGCCGGCTCGTTAAAAAGCGAAGTGCAAACCCGAAAGCCGGACGTGGTTTTCATCGGCGACTCGATCACACAGGGATGGAAGGACGCGGGCAAATCGGAATGGGAGAAGCGATTCGCGCCGCTCAACGCCGTGAACGTGGGCATCGGCGGCGATAAAACTAACGAGATTCTCTGGCGGATCAATGACGGTTTGTTCGATGGTTTGTCGCCGAAACTGGTTGTGCTGGCGATCGGTGTCAACAATATGTGGCGCAACGATTTCGGTAATGCCCGGATCGCCGAAGGGATCGAGATGTGCGTAAAGACTATTCGGGCGAAAACCCCGCGCACGAAGATTCTCGTCGTCGGCGTTTTTCCCACGCAAGAAGCCGCGAACAACGGGATGCGAGCCGGAGTTAAAGAAATAAACGCCGAAACGAAAAAACGGGTCGTCGGCATGAAAAATGTCCGATTCGTGGACTTCGGGGACCAATTCCTTTCGCCCGACGGCTCGCTCAGCAAAGAAGTCATGCCGGATTTTCTCCACGCCAACGAAAAAGGGTATGCCATCTATGCGGCTAACCTGGAACCCGTTGTGAAGGAAATGATCCGATAGCCGAAGCAAACACGATTAATGGTGGGCCTCGCCGCCCCTCCCGGGAGGAGCAAGAACTGCTCCTCCCCTACCCCGGCATATAGCCCTGATCACACCGAGGAATGGTTCGCTCAGTGCCACCAGCGCCACTTACCGATTGCTCGTCGATGAGTCGTTCACTCGGGGCAGAGTGACAGTTACAATGGTCCCCTGATCGAGGATGCTTTCGATATTTATCGTTCCATTTAATGCCGCGACAATCCCATTGCAGAGCGATAAACCCAGCCCTGCACCGCCCTGTTCGCGGGCGCGGGAAACGTCGCGCCGGTAGAACGGCTCGCCCAGACGCGACAGGGCTTCGGGCGCGATTCCTTCTCCCGTATCGCGGACCGTCAAGTGGAACAGCCCCGGAGAAATGGTCGCCGCGACCGTGATTTGGCCCCGGGTGGTATGACGAAGGGCGTTGCTGAGCAAGTTTTGCAGGAGCCGACGAAAATGGTCCGGGTCGGTGCTCAACACCGTTTCTTCGGCAATGTCGCATACCACAGGAACCGTTGTGTCGCCGTGGACGGTTTTTGCCTCCGAAATTGTTTCTCGGACGATCTCTGCGACATCCAAGGAAGCTAGCCGAAGCGGTAGCGAATCGTTTTCCGTACGGGCGAGTGTCAAAAGATCTGTCACCAGCCGATTCGCCCTATCCGCGGACTGATCCGCACGATCCAGGGCGCGATGTTGGAGCGGTGTCAGCGATTCCGGATTTTCCAGTAGCAGGCTGGTCGCGCTTTTAATCACGGCAAGCGGGGTGCGTAATTCGTGGGACGCCGCGCCGGTGAACCGTCTCTGACGCGCGAACGCCCCTTCCAATCGCCCCAGTAGCGCATTCATCAATTTGGCCAGTCGGTCGAAGGCATCGTTCCCGCCGGGTTCCGGTAATCGCGCGGAGAGGTCCGTCGGCTCGATGGTTCCAACTACTCTAGCTAGTTGCCGGATGGGCGCGAGTGCCATCTCGGTGAGGACCGCACCGATAACGGCAGCGACCAGGGCAAGAGGAAGTAGCAATGAATAAAGAGCGGAGTCGATTTCGCGCAAAGTGGCGTCCGTCGGTTCCAG
>JACMMA010000164.1 GCA_014379275.1 Armatimonadota bacterium
GTGGTTGTGCGTCGGTCCTTTCCCGCGAATCCGCCGTTCCCCCATCCCCACACCGTGGGGAAGGGGGAACGGCGGATTCGCGGGAAAACAGCAAGGGCTAACACAGGTAGCATGTAGCCTAACGTAGAAACAGCACCGCAGGAGAAACCGATCCAACGAAGCGTTGGCCCCGTCCGGGAAGGACAAACAAAGAAACCCACGGCGATTAGTATCTTTGTGGGTAACCCGGACCGAACCCATATCCGAATCCGTTGTCCAATCGCGGCCCAACCCGGTTAAATGACGGACCGACGCGGTTGAACGACGGTCCCACCCGATTCGAGTTCGGTGTGGGGGATTGGGGAGGAACGGGAGAACCGCTCGATGCCCCACCTCCCGGATAGCCAAAACCGCCGCCGGGGAAGCCGAATCCCCCGCCGGGGAACGGGTATCCGTTGTCGGGACCGTAATAGCCGCCATATTGTTGCGGATAAGCGTTGGGACCATAGCCGCTGTTACCGTTGCGTGCTTCGTTGTATGTCGGGTCATCCGCGTACTGCTGTGGTCGGGTCACCGGCACACGAGGGCGAGAATAGCGTCGCGGGTTCGCGATGACATAATCACGGTAAGGACTCCAGCCGCCGTAGGACTGAGTACCAATGTAGAACGTCAGCCCCGCAGTCGGCTGAAAAACGCCCCCATCGATGAACGACGTTACACCGTAATAGCCGCCGTAGGTGATGGTGTTGGGATACCAGGAAATGCCAATGAACTCCGAATAGCTCGGGGCGACAGCCAGAAAGACAGGCTGAACCGGATGGAATTGCGCCGAAAAGGGATACCACCGCAAGCCCGACACGTTGCTGTTAAGCAAGCAACCGTTCTGCGGGAGGTACAGTACGGGGGCAACCCCATCGTTCACGAAGAAAGTCGTGTCGTCCGGCGAGATCGCGAACTTCATCACGTGCAGGTCTCGATTGGCGAACGGCACGTTGATCGTCGCGCCCGTCGTGTTGTATAAACGGTATCCGGTCTTATCGAAACTGGCTCGCGTCAGCGGCACCCGTTTACTCACCGGAACGTCGTTCCATTTGGTATAGCCCGTTATTCTTGCGGTATTTACTGGCACGGTCGTTGCGTTCCGCCGCGCCGGTTCCGGTGCCTGTTCCCTGCTGGCGACCGAGGGGGTCGAGGCAACACCGATGGACGGTACCAGCGATATCGGCTCCTGCGCGGATGCGATTCCACCGATAGCTGTCAGTCCCGACACCAGAATAACACGCCATGTTTGTTCGAAACCTGCCTGTCGGGCAGATAATTTGTTGTTCGTAAAAAAGTTCATATCCGTCTCCCCTAACTCTATACGCATACGTACCACAAATCCGTGACAAGTATTCCTCGGAAAAGGATGTGAAAAAGGCGATACTAAATCGGGTAATCGAATAGCGGCGCATAATCAAGCCCGCCGATCATGGGTGGTACTCTTCGTCAGCAGCGCAATGAACCCGATCATCGCCGCCGCCATTATAAGACACACGGTCACAATGCCCGGATACCCTGATACTATCGGGTTCAGAAATGGATACGGATACCATTCAGTGAAACGTCCGCGGACGAGACTGTAAACGACATAAAGTAGCGGATACAGCAGCCACATCAGCCCGAGGCGGAAGGGTATCCGTTCTTTCGGACCGAGAAACCAGTCTGCGAGCAGGGCAACGGGAACCAGATAATGCAGCACGGCGTTTGTTTGTTCGCGCGGGGATTGCAAGGACTCGGATGCCCCCCCGAGCAACACCAGATAAACCGTACCGGCGAGAGTCAGGCATAGGGTCACCGCACCACGCCAGAATGTCAGGCCCTCGCCGTGCTCACCGCGCCCTATCCGGATCGCGGACGCGATCAAAACAAGCGCGGCGAACAGACTGCTCTGAATAGAGAAGAAGCTAAAGTAGTTGGGATAATCGAAAGGCGGATGGAAGAAACCGTTCACCGTCTGTACGACCACCCCGCCGAGAGCAAGTACGCCGACCGATAGACGATACGCCGCGAGCGCGAGCCGCTTCTGCATGGACGGATTGTACCGTGAAGCGCGGTAAAAATATTTTCACCCGCCCCAAAAAACAGGTAAGGTTTATGCCCCGTGCCCGCAGTAGTTAATGAATCAGGAAAATCGCGCTTCGACGCAACGACCGAGCGGCAACGATTGCTGCGCGTATGCTACCGCTTCACCGGGAATGTGACCGTCGCCGAGGATTTGGCGCAGGAAGCCATACTGATCGGTCTTCGCCGCGCCAGTCGCGAGGGCGCACCGCCCCGCGAATGGTCATCGTATCTGTTCGGTGTCGCACGGCGGCTATGTGCGGGGTGGCAGGCGAAGCGCGGCAAGGACGAAAGCAACTTCGTTTCCCTGGACGACGATGCACGAGAGCCGTCCATGTCGCCGGATATTTCCGCCCCCGATCCGCTCGAATCGCTTTTGCTCGGCGAACGGGAGCGGTTGATCGAGCGCGCACTTTTCGCACTCAAAGACCCGGTTCGGCAGTTGCTGCTCGCGCGATATGTCGAGGACCTGCCGGTACGCGAGATCGGAGAGCGGTGGGGAATCTCGGAGAACGCGGCGACGGTGCGTATCCACCGGGGCCGGGACGCGCTACGCAAAGTTCTGGAAACGACGCTCCGTGCAGAAGCATCGGCGCATGGCTTGCTGTCGGCGGAGGCGGCGCAGGGGTGGCGCGAAACCACGCTGTTTTGTTGCCGGTGCGGGCGGGAGCGGTTACAAGGAAGGTTCGTTGCCGCCGATCCGGGGGCGGGCCAAGATGCTGATTTCATGCTCCGCTGCCCTGCCTGCCCCGGCATGCTGGACGGGATGACTAGCAACGCCGCGCCGATGGACGCCGCGTCGGTGCTCACGGGCGTACAGGGGTTTCGCGCCGGCCTGAACCGGGTCAACCGCTGGTGGCAGGAATACCTGGCGGACGCGCTAGAAACTCGGGCCACACTATGCCCGCGTTGCGGCCACGTCGCCCAAGCAATGATCAGCGACGCACCGGAAAGCCCCGGCATGGGGGTCGGCTGCCCAAAGTGCAACGCGATCACGTTCTACATCCATCCGACCGGCTTGCTGTACCATTCCGAGCAGGCTCAAGCGTTCTGGCGGCGCTTCCCGCGCGTGCGTAATCAAGCGGCCCGCAATATTGTCTGCGAGGGTCGTCCCGCCATCCTGACAGCGTTCGCCGACCGCGCGACCGCCGCCCGCATCGAGATGGTGTTCGACCTCGAAACATTGCGCTGTTTACGCGTCGATATGACGAAGTAGTGTAATGTTTCTTTTTCGTCCTACGCGGACGGCGCCAACCTTGCGTTGGATCGTTGGACCTGCGGTGCTGTTTCTACGTTAGGCAACGCGCGAGTCGTGTTAGCCCTTGCTGTTTCCCGCGAATGCGCCGTTCA
>JACMMA010000165.1 GCA_014379275.1 Armatimonadota bacterium
CTGGCTCAAATGCGAGCGGTCCCCGAGTAGCGTCAGTTGGGGACCGTACTCCCCGAATCGGACGACACTGACGGACGCTACGGGTGCGGCGATCCGGTCGCGGTATCGCCCCAGATCAATGCCAAGCAGGCTACACAGGATCAGGCGAAGCGTCGCCTTGTGCGACACGATCAGCACGTTGCCGTCCGCGTGCGATGTCATTATTTCCGTTATCACGCCGGATGCCCGACCGGCGACCTCCACCGCCGTCTCGCCGCCCGTCGGGGCGTTCCAGGCGGGCTCGGTCTCCCAGCGGGAATAGTCGTCGCCGAATCGTTCCTGGACCTCATCGCGCGTCCGTCCTTCCCAGTCGCCGTAGGAAATCTCCTTCAAACCGTCGCGCAAGTTCATGGGAAGATGGGCGGCGTCACAGAACGGTTGCGCGGTCGCGCGGGTGCGAGACATCGGGCTGACATACGCCGCTTCCCACGCCAGAGAGTGGTACGCGTCGGCGAATTGTCGCGCCATTTGCGATCCCTCCTCCGTCAATTCCGGGTCCAGATTGCCACAAAACTGGTCGGTCCGGCTCGCGGACGTTTCCCCGTGGCGTAGCAGATATAAATGAAGACTGATGGGAACACCTCCTGATAAACGTGACGCGAACGTCGCAACAAAATGCTACCCGAATCGATGGGGAAATGGAACTGCCGCCGGTCTTAACCGCCCGCCGATGACCTAGCGAGGGCCGATCTACCTTGACGAGATCTCCGCGTGGTTATTATAGGTCATTAACTCTGCTGAATCGGGAGGCGTGAACGAGCGAAGTGACTCATCGAATTCCCGGCGGGTGACGGGGAAAGAGCCTTCCGGCAGTACCATGTTTCGCCTCTCGGTCCTGCGCCACAACTCGTCTTCCGGCACGTCCAGGTAATGTAATTCTACGTTCGCGCCGAGTCCCTTCGCCGTATCGAGGTACGCCGTGCGTTCTTCCTTCGACCAGAAGCCGTTTTCCAGAACCACGCTCACACCGCGTTTTAGAAGATTTTGCGCGACGACCCACTGAAGTGCCTCGACGGGACCCCGAATCCGGTCCCGTTCGTCGGTGTCCGATTCGCCCACGAGAAGCGATTTGATCCATTCATCCGGGGAGAAGCGGAAGGCGGATCGGGATGTTTCCAGTTGTTTGGCGAGTATGGTCTTGCCAGAGCCGATCATGCCGCAAATCAAATAAAGTGTCGCCATCGTTTCCCACTCCCCAGGAGACTCCCTGCACGAAAAATATAGATATTGACGAGCAGATATTCAGTCTGTATAATCTTTATGCACGAATGATACCCAGCCATTTTTGCAGATCTCGAAACATTTGGGCTAGAAAAACAGGTTCGTTCTCATGGCAGTTGTAACGTTACGTATTGTCGGTATCTATCTCAATGCCCCGGTCACCGTGAGTGGTGCCGGACCGCTCTCCATAGAGGGGGTTCTGGATGCTGCTGTCCAGCAATACCCATTCAACAAGGGTAAAGGGTTCACGTACAAGAGCCAAGTAGCTTTCACCGCCCCCGCCGACGGCACCCCCCCTGAAAAGCGCGTTTCCATGCTCGCGTTCAGCCACAACTATATCGGGGATTATGACTTCGACGGAGACGGCACGATTGTGCCACCAGAGGGCAAGACATTGGGCAGTAAAAAGCGCGATGCGGGGATCTACACGCTGGAGGAGTCCAAGGACAAAGAAACCGGCGAGGTCCGGGTGTGGCAGTATTATGTCACCGCGCCTGTAGGCGGAATGACCAACGCCACCATCCTGAAAAGTAAAACGGTTCCAGGGGACAACGGGTTCCTGACTGCGGATAAATTTAACAACGTGGCTGATGGTGACACGATCACCTGGCGTCTCGTATCCATTCAGCCCAAGCCGGTTGCGACGGTTCCGAAGGACGGCGAGACCGGTCCCATCATCCGAACCGACTTGCTATACCCGGAGGCGGATCGCCAGGACAAAACGCAACTACTGTAGACCGACGAAAAGACAGCGAGAAAGGAAACGCCGCCCTGCCACGTCGGCAGGGCGGCGTTTTCATTCCGCGATGGGTGACTCGCTACAACTTGGCGATGATCGCGTCCGCCATTTCCGCCGTGCCGACGGCGGTCGGGTCGTTGCGGTCGGGCTTCATGTCGTAGGTCACGTCCTTGCCTTCCGCAATCACCGCCTGGATAGCGGATTCGAGCGCGGCGGCGGCTTCGTTTTCCTTGAGGTACTTGAGCATCAGGAAGCCGGACAGGATCAGTGCGGTCGGGTTGACCTTGTTCTGATTCTTGTACTTCGGCGCGGAGCCGTGCGTCGCTTCGAACAACGCTGTGTCGACGCCGATGTTCGCGCCCGGTGCGACGCCGAGGCCACCGACAAGGCCCGCGCCGAGGTCGGAAAGAATGTCACCGTACAGGTTCGGCATCACCAGAATGTCGTAGTTTTCCGGCTTTTGCACGAGTTGCATACACATCGCGTCGACCAGCCACTCGTCGTAAACAATCCCGGCGGCTTTGCCCGCGTAGGCGGAAAGCGTCGGGTCCGGCTTCTCGGCGGCGGGGGTGCCGGGGGCGAACGTCGCGCCGTATGCCGCCGCGACCTCGCGGGCGATCCGGTAAAACAGACCGTCCGTGTACTTCATGATGTTCGCCTTACAAACCGCGGTCACCTTTTTGCGCTTGTTCTCGATGGCGTAGTCGAACGCCGTCTGGATGATGCGCCGGACGCCCGTGATCGAGAACGGCTTGATGGAGATCGCGGAGTCGGTACGGATCTTGCCGCCCGCCATGGCGATGATCTGTTGCGCCTCGGGGGTGTCCAGGTCGTATTCGACGCCCGCATACAAGTCTTCCGTGTTCTCGCGCACGATGACCAAATCGATGTTGTCATACTTCGAGCGGACGCCGACGTACGATTTGCACGGGCGGATACACGCGTACAGGTCCAGCTCTTTGCGGAGCGCGACGTTCACCGACCGGAAACCGGTGCCGATCGGCGTCGTGATCGGACCTTTCAGCGCGACCTTGTTTTTGCGGACCGACTCCAGAACGTTCGCGGGAAGCGGGGTGCCGGCGGTCTCCATGATGTCCACGCCCGCTTCAACGACATCCCAGTTGAACGATGAGCCGAACTTGCCGACGGCGGCTTCGAGAACGCGGCGCGTAGCCTCGACGAGTTCGGGACCCGTGCCGTCACCGCGGATAAGTGTTACGTTATGTACTGCCATAATTTTCTCCAAAAGAAAAGGTTCGCGCCGGTACGCCACGGAGACGGGGCGTTGATCGCGTGAATCCAGGTTCGCTACGCGGCTACCCGAATCCTTCACGTAGTAGTTCGGGTGAGTGAGAACGGCACGACGTTTACTGGGTGACGGTTACCAGTAACCAATCCTGCGTGACGCACTTGAACAAGCGAACTCTGCGGCAATGCGAAGAATGCTTTACGCGATAGCGAGGAGCACCGATCCGTACGAAATCCGGGTGCCAGCGTCAGTTTTTGCTACCTGTAGTGGCGATCCCGCTGATGAACGTTTTCTGCGTGAAGAAGAAGAGCACTATGATTGGCAGGATAAATATGGTCGAATCGGCCATCAGGGATGCCCACTCCCCGCCGTGTGTGGACAGGAGTTGTTGCAGGCCGTATGCCAGAGTGTAGCGGGTCGGGTCGTTGAGATATAGAAGCGGACCGACGAAGTCGTTCCAGGTCGCCAGAAACTGAAACAGGGCGCACGTCGCCAGTGCCGGACGCGACAGCGGCAGCATGATGTTCCAGAAGATCTGCCATTCGCTCGCCCCGTCGATCCGCGCCGCTTCCGCCATGTCATCGGGCAGTTTGCGGAAAAACTGGGTCAGCAAGAAGATGTAGAACGGCACGCCGCAGAACGACGGCACGATCAGCGGCAGATACGTCCCGTACCAGTGCAGCCACCGGAACAGCGCAAAAACAGGGACCATGGTCACCTGCGCGGGCAGTGCTATGGTGGAAAGCATCAGCAGAAACAGCGGCGTCTTGCCGCGAAACTCCAGGCGACCGAATCCGTA
>JACMMA010000877.1 GCA_014379275.1 Armatimonadota bacterium
GCCGATACCCACGCGCCCGTCGAATCCGTCCGCCAGTGTCTTCAGTTTTTCAATCAGTGTCGCCATATGCCACGGATTATATCGCTCACCTACAACCTCGGAGTTTCTATCGTGACTGCAGCGGATTCCTTTTGCCCCTTCTTTCCTGTATACTCGATACACGCTCATTAGTTTTAGGAGAAGCTCTTGCCGTTCGTCCTGCCCCCGGATCAAATCGTCGCTCTGGCACTCGCCGCTTACGAAAAGAAGGACCTGCTCAGGAAGGGATTCGGTCGTCTGCTTCGGCGACTGAAGCAAGGGAATGCAAAAGTCGCCGTGTTTGGCTTAGGTGGGGCAGGCAAGACAACGTTGGGACAGTTGCTGACCGAAGGCGAAGCCCGCCCGCTCTTGCGCAGTGCTACCTACACCGAATCGCTCGCTGTGGAAGAGTACAAACTGCCCGAGATCGGCGGATTGTTGATGGTTCCGCCCGGTCAGGAGCGTCGCATCGACGACTACTGGCACGACCTGTACCGCGACTTAGCCAGCGGAAAATCGGTCGGGGTGGCTCACGTCGTCTCATACGGCTACAATTCGTTTATGAAGCGTGAGGTCAAAGACCTGAGCCAGTACCGCGAGGGCATGACGACGGGTCAGGTCATGGCGGCATACGTCGCCAGCGAACGTGAACGCGAGTTGGAAATACTGCGCCGATTGGTTCCGCGATTGATAGATGCCAAGCGAAACATCTGGATGGTAACACTGGTCACCAAGCAGGATTTATGGTGGGATGATGCGGCACTCGTGGAAACGCATTACCTGCGCGGGCAGTATGAAGAAATACTGGGTGAAGTGCGACGCAAACGCGGCGAAAGCAAGTTCCTGCATGAATATGTATCCGCCGCACTGGTGTCCAGTAATTTCACTGCGCCATCGGGTGAGGTGCTGATAAAAACAACCGGTGGGTACGACCAAAGCATACAGGTCGCGCATTTAACACAGTTGGTCAACACCATGCAGGTGATGATCAACCGCAAGACATAGGATTAAGGGTGTAGGAAGATGGCACTGAAAGAAATCAATCTGCCCCAGGTCAAATCGTTGCCCCTCGGCAACGGCATAACTGCCCCGTATGAGTACGAATTTGACGCGATTATGCGCCTCCTTGATGAGTACACACAAAAGTATAAAATATCTGTCAGCAGAAGCACTGAATTAAACCAATCTAATATTCCATTTCTGGGAATGATTTTTGTGTTATTGATAATGTCACTGATCACGATCATAGCACCTCTTTACTTGGGTAAACACATATTTACAAATATCTCCACCGCCGTAATATGCTTGGTTGCTATTGTCACCTTGGCGCTGATCAGTAGAACCGTTATAACGAAGACTTCCGCCCAAGTGAGGTTGGTACGCTACGCCCAAATCTTTCTGCGAAGTCGACTGGAAAACATTGTTCGCATCGCTTCGCAAATGCACGAACACAGCCCGCTGACCGCCTCCCAAAAATTGGAAGCAGACATGCGTCTTGCGGAAGCCGATATGGTTCTGCAATTTGACAAAAAGGTTCGCTAACAGTTCCGCTTGCTACCTGTCCTTCCTCCTGCGGGAAAAACTGAAAGCCGGTACAATCGTTTACTAAAAATATCGACTATTTCGTTTCAGTTGATTTCGAGGAAGCGTACTCTTATGGCGGCACAGAATTTAGAGCAGATTATTTCCCTTTGCAAACGGCGCGGGTTTATTTTCCCCGGTTCGGAAATCTACGGCGGACTACAGGGCACTTATGACTACGGTCCCCTCGGCGTGGAATTGAAGAACAACCTCAAAAAACTGTGGTGGAAGCATAACGTTTACGAGCGCGACGACATGGAAGGCATCGAGACGGCGTTGCTCACGAACCGGTATGTGCTCCGCTATTCCGGTCACGAAAAGGGGTTCACCGACCCGCTCATCGACAACAAGACGACGAAAAAACGGTACCGCTTCGACCACCTCCTCCGTGACCAGACGCCGGAAACGCGGAGCGCGGTCGCGGCAGCGTTCGGTATCGGGGAGGACGAAGACCTCGATACATTCGTCGCCGCGCTCCTCGAAGACCCGGCGAAGGCGCGTACCGCGCTGATAACGGCGAAGGTGGTCGATGCCGCCGACGGGAAACCGGGCGACTGGACCGAACCGCGTCAGTTTAACCTGATGTTCAAGACGCAGGTTGGACCGGTCGCCGACGACGAGTCGTTCGCGTACCTGCGTCCCGAAACCGCGCAGGGGATGTTCGTCAACTTCAAAAACGTTTTAGACACCACGAACCGGAAGCTGCCGTTCGGCATCGCCCAGATCGGGAAATCGTTCCGAAACGAGATCACGCCGCGCAACTTCCTGTTCCGCGTCCGCGAGTTGGAGCAGATGGAGATCGAATACTTCGTCTTCCCCGGCGAGGACGAGCGCGTCCACGAGGAGTGGATTCAGGATCACATGGACTGGTGGGTGAACGAAGTCGGCTTGAAACGTGAGAACTTGAAACTGTACGAGCATGTCAAATTGGCGCACTATTCCAAACGCACCGTGGACATTCTTTACAACTTCCCGACGCTCGGCTTCGACGAACTGGAAGGCATCGCGAACCGAACCGACTGGGATCTGGGCTCGCACTCGCGCTCGCACGACACGATGACGCTTTCCGACAACACGCGCGAAAAGGCGATGAAGAACGAGCACTCCACAGAAAAACTGACCTACTTTGACCATGAGGCGAAGAAGCACATCGTGCCGTTCGTGGTCGAACCGGCGGCGGGCGTGGACCGGGGCGTTCTCGCCGCACTCTGCGAAGCTTACGACGAGGAGCTCTTAGAAAACGGCGAAACCCGCGTCGTGCTACGCTTCAAGCCTGCACTCGCGCCGATCAAAGTGGCGGTATTACCGCTGGCGAAAAACAAGCCCGAGATCGTGGCGAAGGCGAAAGAGATCAAGCGCATGTTGCAAGCGTCCGGCACCATGCGCGCCGTATACGACGATACCGCCGCCATCGGGAAGTTGTACCGCCGCCAGGACGAAGCCGGGACCCCGTTCTGCGTCACGGTGGACTACGACACCCTCGGACAATCCCGGGACGGCGGCACGGAACTAATGGACACGGTGACGATTCGCGACCGCGACACGATGGCGCAGGAGCGCGTGAAGATTAGCGAACTGCTGACGTATGTACAATCACGTATTCTTTAGACATCCGTGGTGAACAAAACGGCGAGGGGATAGCATGTCCCCGCGCCGTTTTTGCTTCGCATCGTCGCCGTTTTCTAACGCCTGCGGCGTGCGAGTTTCAGTGTTATGCCCAAGGCTGCAACGCCAACCAGTGCCAGGGTAGACGCTTCAGGAACCGTTACGATGGCATTGATCCGCCCTACGCTCCCGTTTTGCCGGTTGGTGTAATACAGCGCACCGTCCGAGCCGACTTGAAGGTCTGTGATATTTCCCAGACCCGACGCAAACATGGATGTGTTGCCCGTTCCGGCATCAACGGAGCGAATCCATCCGTTGACAAAATCCGCGTAAAAATAGTCGCCCAGATACGGCGTCCCGAAACTATTCACGGCGGGGTTGTAGAACGCGCCTCCGGCGATGGAAAACCCCCGCTCCGTGCCCGAACCGTGCTCGTAGGCGACGAGCGGCGGCGCGAACGTCGGGAAGGCCGCCGGATCGAACGGCCCTTCGTTGGCACCGCCCCCGCTCCCCCAACCGAAGTTCCTACCCGCGCCGAGGACGTTAACCTCTTCCCAGGTGTTTTGTCCGACATCGTTGACATACGTCAGCCCCGTGCCGGACTGAACGCCGAATGTGAACGGGTTGCGCAGACCGAGCGCATAGATGGAGCGGTTGTCGCCCGTCGCCGTGGCAAAGAACGGATTATCTTCCGGGATCGTGCCGTCCGCGTTGATACGCAGTATTTTCCCTAATCGGTTGTTCAGGGATTGGGCGTTGGACGGCGTCGCGTTATCCCCGACCGCGACATACAGTTTGCCGTCCGCACCGAAATGAATCGCGCCGCCGTTGTGATTCGTCGGGCCGAGCCCTTCCAGATTGAGCAGCGTCACGCGACTACCCGCGACCGCGACGTCGCCGTTCGCGGTAAACCGGCTGACCCGGTTGAACGGCGCTCCGCCGAGTGGTGCCGGTTCGGTGTGGTACAGGTAAACGAAGCCGTTGCTGGCGAAATCGGGGTCGAAGGTGATGCCGAGAAAGCCGCGTTCCCCTACGGAGTTCACGGCGAGGGTCGCGAAAGGGGTCGCTTGCGTGACGCCGTTCTTGATGACGCGCAGGTTGCCGCCCTGCTCGGCGACGAAAAGCCGCCCGTCCGGCGCGAACGCCATCGCCGTGGGGCTGGAAATGCCGCTGGCATAGCCGGTGATTTCAAACCCCGGTAAAGCCGGGCGAGCACTCGCCGGGGACGCAGCGACGACACTCCCGAGAGCGATTAAACCTACTGCTGACTTGACTAAGAAACGATACCTCATCGAATACATTCCTTTCCCGTGCAGGGGAGCAAAAAGTCACTCCAGATAATATAGACGATTCATCGATTCACCCGTGAAATCCTTTCTTTGTCCTTCCCGGACGGGGCCAACCTTACGTTGGATCGTTGGACCTGCGGTGCTGTGCCACTCGCTACACCTGACCCCGTGCTGTTTTCCCGCGATTCGCCGCTTCCTTTCTCCACACTCCGTGTGGAGAAAGGAAGCGGCGAA
>JACMMA010000166.1 GCA_014379275.1 Armatimonadota bacterium
AACACGAATAGGGTTGGTATCGCTTGGCTGTCCCAAGAACCTGGTTGATAGCGAAGAGATGCTCGGAGCGTTAGTGGGTTCAGGACAAGCCGAACTGGTGAACGCGGATTCACCCGACGCCGACGTCCTTGTCATCAACACCTGTGCTTTCATCGAATCCGCCAAGCAAGAATCCATCGAGGCGATTTTACAGGCGATCCGTAAAAAAGAGGGCGGCAAAATTCAAAAGGTGGTCGTCACTGGTTGCCTTGCACAGCGTTACGGGGATGAACTTGCGGGCGAGCTTCCGGAAGTGGATGCTTTTCTCGGGATCCAGTCCGCCCCGATGATTTCCGACGTGCTTTTCGGCACCGCGTCCGCGCGAAAGTCCGCCATGCCCGCACTCGCGCTTCCGATGGCGGGTACGATGCCGTCCCGCAACTTCGTCCAACCATTGACGGAAAAATATCCGCTCATTCCGCCGTCGCGGATCCGCGCCACCGCCCCCTGGACCGCCTATCTCAAAGTTTCCGAGGGTTGTGACCACGCGTGTACATTCTGCTCCATCCCCTCGTTCCGCGGGCGACACCGGTCCAAGCCGGTCGAGGCGATCGTGGACGAGGCGAAACGGCTTACCGACGCCGGCGCCAGCGAGATCAACCTGATTGCGCAAGATGTGACCGCGTACGGGATGGACCTGTACCAGGAGCTTGCACTTCCCCGCCTTTTGACCGAACTCGGCAAAGTGGACAATCTGCGCTGGGTGCGACTTCTATATTGTTATCCGACGATGATTACGGAGCGCCTGGTCAAAACCATGGCGGACACCGCGAACGTCGCGCATTACGTCGATGTTCCGCTCCAGCACGGCGACGACGGCATGTTGAAACGCATGAAACGCGGGGGGTCGCAAGCGTCGTATCTACGGATGTTAGAGCGGCTCCGCGCAGCGATGCCGGACATCGCCGTTCGCACGACATTCCTGGTCGGATTTCCCGGCGAAGAGAACTGCGCCTTCGAAAATCTGGTACGATTTGTGCAGGAAGCACGATTCGACCGGTTGGGTGTATTCCCCTATTCCCCGGAGGAAGGAACCCCCGGTTTCGATATGACGCCGACGGTGCCGAAAAAGATCGCCCGGCAGAGACGTGACGTGCTGATGCAGGCGCAACAATCCATTTCGCTAGCGCAGAACGAAAGATGGCTCGGCACCGAAACCGACGTGCTCATCGAAGGGCGTGCCGAGAACGGCACGCTCCTCGCCCGATCCTGGCGCGATGCGCCGGAAATCGACGGAACGGTCCGCGTCGTGAACGCGCCGGACACGGCGAAACCGGGGGATTGGCTCCGCGTCCGCACCGTGAGCGCGGAGTTTTACGATGTCACCGCCGTTCCGGCGTAACACTGTTTGAATAATTTCATCTCGCGGCGTTCTGTGGTTGTTCCGCCCTTTCCGGTGAAAGGCGCGCTAAAGCGACCCGCCGCACTTTATCCGTGGAGGCATATTTGGCTACCGAACCATCGAGCGAGCGCGACGCCGCCGCCCTGACCCGCGACGCGGGGCTTGCTGACGAATACCTGACCGACCTGGTTTACACCGCCCTATTGGAGCGAGGCGAATCGAGCAAAGTCTCCGAAATCGCTCTGGAGATAAACAACCCACATATCTCCGTCGCCCTGGTGCGAAAAGCCCTCGGCGATTCCGCGCGGTTCCTGTCCGTAGACCGGCAGTGGAACCTCGCGGCGCGCTACCTCGACAAGTCACGACCGACCGACCGCAATCTGGTGGAAGTGTTGCAAGCCGCGGGGCGACCGCTCTCGAAATCGCAGATCGCCAGCGAACTCAGCGAAATCTACCATAAGCCCTCCGAATCGTACTTCGGGCTGATTGACCGATCCGCGGCGAACCGCAACGCTTACTTCAAGACTAAGCAGAGCGAGCTCGGACTGGCGACATGGCTGACATTGACCGACGGCGAAACCGAGGAAGATATTCTGTCGGACAACGGTTACAAGGCGCAAACCGTGGCGCAGTTCCGCAAACTCCCCGCACAAGCGGAATGGTCCGCGAAGACATACGCCGAAACCACGCGCAAAATCGTGACGGCGGCAAAGCGTGATCTACCCCATCGTTTTATCGGTGTTCTGGCATGGCTCAGGATGGGCGCGGCATACGACGCACAAACCCATTTTTCGGCCTGCCTTGCCGATCCGGGTCTCGTCTGGATCCCCGGACGCGGAAAGTCGGCGGGGCGATGGATCACTCGCATTCATGCGGAACGGTTAGAACGTTTCCTTGAGGAGCAGGGCGCGACGCTCGCGAACGGCGCGGATTACGACGAAATGCCGGAGCCACCCGCGCCGGTTGTCGTCGTACCGGAACCGGTGGCGAGCGACGCCACAGCGACGGAGGAGCCGGAGCCGGTCGTGGAAACAGCCGTCCCTGTCGCGGAAACCACCAAGCCACTGGCGACGTCCGCCGATGATTTTGCCGCGATGGCACGCATCCTCAGCGAGCGCGGCACATCCGTTGAAGCGTCCGAGTTGCTCGGCTTGCGATACGAAGTATTGCCCGGCGATCCGTCGTACCGCGCCGACGTGGAAACATTGACGCAAGCCCTGAAAGACAGCGATCTATTTCTTTACGTCGGTGCCGGGCGGTTCCGCGAACCAAATAGCCTACCACTTTTCGTGCACGACATCCCGGAGTTTTTGGCATTCCCGGAACTACAGTTCGTTTCCATGGATGGCGAGATCATGGACGAAGTCATTTCCGAGGAAGGTTACGCGGCGTCGCTCCGCCAGGATGTTCTTCTACCGCTGGCACAGGACGCCGGTGACGACGAAGGCAGCTACACCGGCCCCGCGCAGGACCCGCGATCGCCGATCCGCCTCGTGGTCAAGAACCACCACAAGGAAATCGGCACGTTCCCCCTGGCTCAGGTCCCCGACGGCTTCTTCCCGACCGACGCGCCTGTTGTCGAAGTGATTGTCCGCGCACCGGATGGCCAGACGCACGAGGTTATCGTCAACAACGAGAAGCGGCTTGCATTCAACCTATTCGGGCTCTACGAAATGCTTCCCGTGGATAGCGGATCGGTGTTCCTGCTTCACCCGACAACACGCGCGTGGGAGTTCCGGTTCGAGCCCGTCGCCGAGCCAGATCCGCAGGTTTATGTAACTCCGGAACGTCAGCAGGAATTGATCGGTCTTAAAGAGGCGATTGACGAAGGCGCGGAAATGGCGACATTCGACATCACTTGCGAAGTGCTGGCGTATCACCAGAAGGGTCTGGATTTCGTGCAAGCCCTGACCGAAATCAACCTGATTCGCCGTGTCACGCGGCGCAAGTTGGCGTCTATCCTGTCGAACTACCTGTGCTTTATGCAAAAGGCAGGAACACCACAATGGCGGTTCGACCCGCGTAAGCGTGACTACGGTACCGACCGTGACAAGCGCAAATACCTGAAACGGTAAGAATTCTGGGAGCTCATCGGAAACTCCGTTTCCGATGAGCTCCCAGAATCGGGTCGGGGGGCTTCCGGTCCACCGCGCCTACAGGAGAAACTATGGCAACAGCAACCAGTAAGAGCATCCGGCAGCAACGTGGCTCCGTCGCCAAACCCACCGTACGCGCACGCCGTCCCTCACGTGTCGGCGCATTTTTCCGCGGCGTAGGTGCCTTTCTTGGGTTGATAACTATGCTTCTCCTGCTCGCGGGAATTGCCGCGGCGGGTTATGCGGCATATATGGTGCAGGAAACGCAACGGTTCTTGCCGCAGAACGAGAAGATGTTGGCCTACCAGCCCGGCGGTATTACGACCATATACGCGACCGACAAAGACCCGAAAACCGGGCAACTGGTGATCCTCGCCCGTATTTACTCGCAGTACAAAGAGTTTGAGCCGATCACCGAAATGCCGGAAGTTCTAAAAGAGGCGACCATAGCCATCGAGGACGAACGATTCAACCAGCACCGCGGCATTGATTTCGAGGCGATCGCACGGGCGGTTTTGCGAAACATCGAATCCCGCGATCTGAGCGAGGGCGCATCCACAATCACCCAGCAACTCGCCAGGACCGTTTTCCTGACTCAGAAAAAAACGTTCAGCCGCAAATTGCAGGAGATCCTGCTCGCTATTCTGCTGGAAAAGAACTTTTCTAAAGAGCAGATCCTGGAGATGTACCTGAACGAGGTCTGCTACGGGGTGAATACTTACGGGGCGAAAGCGGCGGCGAAGGTATACTTCGGGCGCGAGTTGAAAAACTTGTCGCTCTCCCAGGCCGCACTCCTCGCCGGACTCCCGCAACAACCGACCCGATTGGAACCATTTAAACACAAGGATGCCGCGATCAAGCGACGAAACCTTGTCCTCGGTAAGATGGCGGAACTGGGCTACATTACCCCAGAAAAGTGCAAAGTCGCGCAGTCTAACGGGGTCTTCTTGATCTCCAAAAAGCCGTCCATCCGTTCGGTGATCAAGGCCCCTTATTTCACGACGTATGTGATCCAGCAACTCAAGAAAGAGTACGGCCAGGAGCGATTGGATACCGGCGGCTTCCAGGTGTACACCACGCTTAATTACGCGATGCAGAAAGAAGCGGAGCGGGCGCTCATCAACGGGGTCATCAAAGCCCGTGGTACCGGGGTGACACAGGGCGCTATGGTATCCGTAGAACCGCGCACCGGCTATATCCGGGCGATGGTCGGGGGCGTAGACTTCAACAAATATCAGTACAATAACGCCGCGCAGGGCGGACGACAGCCGGGATCGTCGTTCAAACCGTTCGTTTATGTGACGGCGATGGCGATGCAACCAGGTCGGTACGGTCCCAATTCGTACGTGGATAATTCGCGTCGTTCCTACGGCAAGTACAGCCCCGGTGGGAGCGGCCCATCCGGCTCCGTTGCTTTGAAAACCGCTGTCGCGTGGTCCTATAATAATGCTTCCGTGAATACCGCGAATGCGATCGGGGTGCGTAATGTCATCTCTACCGCGCGGAAACTTGGCATCACGTCCCCGATGGATCCGAACCTGTCGCTTGCGCTCGGTGCTTACGAAGTGACGCCTCTGGAGATGGCATCCGCCTATTCGGCGTTTGCCAACCACGGGAGCCATGCCGCGCCGATGGGAATCATCCGCGTGGTGGATCAGGAAGGCGTCATGCTCGCGAATAATCAACCCCGCGTCAACGCCGCGGCGATCCCGGAATCGGCGGTCGCGGGGATCGGCGAAGCACTCCGGGCGGTGGTCGAAAAAGGGACGGCGAGCAAGGCGGAGGGCATTCATGATGTCGCGGACGCACACGGGAAGACGGGTACTACGAACGATAACAAGGACTCCTGGTTCGTCGGGTATACGCCGGAACTTTCTACAGCGGTCTGGGTGTGCGGTCTGCACTATGAAAAGCGCGGGAAGGTCACCGTCCCGGTTTACAGGCGTATGGCGGGCGCGGGCGGGGAGACCACCGGTGGGCGCGTGTGCGCTCCGATGTGGGCGCGATTCATGAAGGCGGCGATCCCAATCCAGCGTGCCGCGAAACTGCCTCGTCTCGTCCCCGCGGAAAAGACGATGAAGGCGGGAGAGCCGTCCCCCACTCCGTCACCGGAACCACGCCGACGGCGCCGACGGCGCCGAAGTACGAACGGTGATGTCACCAGACCGCCAACGCAGACGGAACCACGGGCGAACAATGCGACGCCCGCGCCGGAAGCACCAACGGTGGAAACACCGAGGGAAGAGCCAAGACCGGTCGAAGTGCCCAGGGAAGAGCCGAAACCGGTCGAAAATACGGCGGAGCCGGCGGACCGACCGGAACAACCCAGCGCGGAACCAGTCGTCGTACCGCCCGCGTAAACACAACGGATGGGAACTGCACGACGCGACCACTTTAACGGCTACGCCGGAGGACCGCCACTTTCTTCCACGGACGCCGCGGAGAACTTCGCCCCGGTTTCGCGGGTCCGGTGGCTTGCCGTCGTGATGACGGTGATTCTCTCCGGACTCGCGACGCGCCTGTATTTCCTGCAAGTCATCGGTGGCACCGATTTTCGTAAAAAGGCGGACAGCAACCGCTCCCGCCTGATTCGCTCCATTGCCCCGCGCGGTGTTATCACGGACAGTGACGGTGTTTCTCTGGTGAATAATACCACGCAGTTCACGGTGTTCGTGGACCCGGAAGAGTTGCCGAGTGACCCGCAGGAGCGCGAAGACGTTTTAGACCGCCTCGCGCCGCTGGTACGCCTTCCCGCAGACGACTTGACCGAACTCAAGGACAAAACGGGAACACAGAACACGCCGCTCGGTATCACTGCGAAACAAGCCCGCCGCTCCAAGCACCGGTCGCGATCTGCGGTCGCGGTCGCTAAGGGTGTTTCGATGCACGTGCTTTCCGCGATTGACGAAAACGAGTGGCGGCTTCCGGGCGTTCTTAAAGCGGTCGACCCGGTACGCCGTTATGCCAAGGGGAAACTCGCCGCCCATTTACTCGGTTACATCGGTCCGGTAACAGAGAACGATTTGAACAAATCCGAAACCGAAGAGCGCGGCTATAAATCGGGCGATTTCATCGGCAAAGACGGCATCGAGAAGTCATACGATCGTCTCCTGAACGGTACCGAAGGCGGAACGATCTACGAGATTGACGCCCGCGGTCGTCGCAAGCGCTCCCTCAATGAGTTCCCGCCCACTGTCGGGGCGACCCTGAAACTGACACTGGAGCGACAGGTACAGGTGGCGGCGGAGAACGGCCTTCGGGGACGGATCGGCGCGGCGGTGGCCGTGGATCCGCGCACCGGAGCAGTCCTCGCGATGGCGTCCGCGCCGACCTTCGACCCGAATATTTTGGCCCGGCGTCCTCTTCTTGCGCGGACATGGAAGGCGATCAACGATCCGAAAACGGCTCCCATGATGAACCGGGCGATCAGTGCTGCCGAGCCGCCCGGTTCCACATTCAAAATCGTCACCAGTGCCGCCGCACTCGGTTCGGGCAAACTCAACGAACATGACGGCGTTTATTGCCGGGGTGGGATCTCGTTCGGCAAATACTTCAAGCGCTGCCATGGACGTCACGGCAGTGTCAGCCTGAACGGTGCCCTGGCGCAATCGTGCGATACCTACTATTACCAGGCCGGGCGCATGGTCGGTCCGGATGTAATCGCCCGTTGGGCGGATATGTTCGGCATCGGGAAAGATTCCGGCATTGACTTGCCGCACGAATCCGAAGGACGCATGCCGACCCCGGCGTGGAAGAAGGTCATGGCTCCTAAGTTCGGTAACCCGGATAACGGCTGGTATCCGGGCGACACCGCCAACATTTCCATCGGTCAAGGAGACATCATTTCGACCCCGCTACAAATCGCGCAACTGTCGGCGGCGATTGCGAACGGGGGCACCTTATACCAGCCGTATGTCGTCGGGTCCGCCGTGGACATCAACCGAAAAACGGTCTACAACGCGAAGCCGCGGGTGTTTTCGAAGTTGCCTCTCTCACCCAAGCACATACAAAGCATCGCGAAGGGATTACGCGCCGTAGTGACATCCGGAACATCACGCGTGGCCGCGATACCGGGCGTCGCGGTCGCGGGCAAATCCGGCACGGCGGAAAAGAAGTCGCGCAAAACAGGGCAGGACACAACGCTGGCCTGGTTCACCTGCTACGCGCCGTTCGAGAAGCCGGAGATCGCTGTCTGCGTCCTGCTATACTCCGACGCGAAAGGGCGTAATCTGCACGGCGGCGAGGACGCCGCTCCGATAGCCCGCGCGATGATCCAGGCGCATCTCGCGCGAAAAAAGAACCCCATACTCACCGCGTCCGCGCCATAGTAACCGTGCGAAGGTCGAACCGCCCGTTCCTATCCCGCGCAGTGTCGACGTAGTTGCCGGTGACCGCGAACCGGTATGAAACATGGTCACGCCATCCGTCGCGTAACCGCCGCAGTCAGTGACATAACCGTTCGCGTCGCGCGTGATAAGTGACGCATGGACGGTACTCCAATCGTAACGCTCCTCCACATACGGGTCCATGCCCGGAAACGGTGACGGCATCGTTTACTCTCCCTCAATAACTTTGTCGTGTGACCCGTGTCACGAGTATTCCATAAACGTTGCGTCATCCCCTGTGGTCGCCCCGGCCTGGAGTCGTCGAACAGAATCAGAGAGTGACGGGATAGCACACCAGGTTATAAACTTCACCGGCTCGCTACCGGATATTTTGTACAGGAATACGACCATCTCGGCGATAATGTCAACCCAAAAAGGCAGGATATAGATGATCAAAGGGGCGGTGAGTGTCGGGTTATGGGAAGGGACCTCTACCTTCAAATAGTAAGTCGGATCGTCCGGCTCTCCCTCTTGCTCGTAAGTTGCGTATCGCCGCCAGCGTGGAAAACGCCGCAACAAGAGTTTTGCGAACCGCTCGGCACTTGCCTCCAGCTTAATCCCTTCCTCAGCGAAGACTCGCTTCCCCATGATATTTTAGCTCGCTTTTGGCTCCTGCCACTTGCCGTCGCTCTTGATTAGCGCAATCAGTTCGGGAACACCCTGCTCCTGTGGCACGGTCTTGAGTGGTTCGCGCTTGCGATACAGCGTGATCAGGCCGCCCGCTTTGCCGACGTAGCCGTAGTCGGCGTCCGCCATTTCGCCGGGTCCGTTAACTATACAACCCATGACCGCGATGTCCAGGCCGACCAGATGGCTCGTCGCGTTGCGCACCTGGTTTAAGACGGTCGGCAGGTCGAACTTGGTGCGCCCACAGGACGGACAGGCGATGTACTCGACCTGTGTTTTTCGCAAGCCGAGCGCCTGCAAAATCTCGTAGCAGACGGGCAACTCATGGACCGGGTCTTCGGACAGCGAAACGCGGATCGTGTCGCCGATGCCCTCCGCGAGCAAGGTGCCGATGCCGGTCGTGGATTTCACGCGGGCGTACTGACCGTCGCCCGCCTCGGTGACGCCGAGGTGGAGCGGGTAATCCATCCCGGCGGCGTCCATCGCGCGGACCATCAGGCGGTTCGCGGCGAGCATGACCGGTACGCGCGACGCTTTCAGGGAGATGATCAGATTGCGGTAGCCGTGCTTCTCGCAGATGCGCAGATACTCCAGCGCCGACTCGACCATCCCCTGCGGCGTGTCTCCGTGTGTTACCAGCATCCGTTCCGCGAGCGAGCCGTGATTGACGCCGATCCGCATCGCGATGTCGCGCCGTTTGCACACCTCGATCACCGGTAACAGACTCGCTTCGATGGCGGCTTGCTCCTCGGCGATTTCGTCCGCGCTGTACTCCTCAGCGCGACCGCGCGGCTTGCGGAACACGAACAAGCCGGGGTTCAGGCGCACTTTGTCCACGAACTCTGCCACGGTCTGCGCGATCTCGGAGCCCTGATGATGCACGTCGGCGACTAGCGGCACGTTCACCATGCGCTTGCGCAAAATATCCTTGATTTCGCCGAGGCAGTTCGCCTCCATCAGCGTCGGGGTGGTGACGCGCACGATCTCCGCGCCCTTGCGCGCCATTTCGGTGATCTGCCGGACGCAGTCGTTTACGTTCCGCGTTTCGGCGGTGATCATGCTTTGCACGACGACGGGGTTGTCGCCGCCGATCGTGACATTGCCGACGCGCACGGGGCGCGTTTTGCGGCGGGGGAAAGTCAGGGGGATGTCGTCGTAATTCGTAGCGGCGGGGGCGGTGAGCATTTCAAAGTTCCTTCACCGTATTATACCGTTCCCTGTTTATGCGGTGCTCCGGATCAAAGGAAAGGACA
>JACMMA010000878.1 GCA_014379275.1 Armatimonadota bacterium
AAAAGCATCCACTTCCGGAAGCTCGCCCGCAAGTTCATCCCCGTAACGCTGTGCAAGGCAACCGGTGACGACCACCTTTTGAATTTTGCCGCCCTCTTTTTTTCGGATCGCCTGTAAAATCGCTTCGATAGATTCTTGCTTGGCGGATTCGATGAAAGCACAGGTATTGATGACAAGGACGTCGGCGTCGGGCGAATCCGCGTTCACCAGTTCGGCTTGTCCTGAACCCACTAACGCTCCGAGCATCTCTTCGCTATCAACCAGGTTCTTGGGACAGCCAAGCGATACCAACCCTATTCGTGTTTTGCCGGTCATGGTCACGTAAAAATTAACTCGTTTCTGTCTAAAACAGGCAAGCAAAAGCCGCCTGTCGGCGGCTTTGTCAACGTCATAGTATACGGCGTAGATAAGCATCTGTCAAACATGAACATATATCATCAAGTGTCATCTAAACGACATAACGCAAAGATTTGATTTGCTCTTTTGTAATTTAGAGGAGAGGGAAAGTGGAACGAAGAACAGGACTTTTCGCGAATCCTGCGTCAGTATTCCGCCCCGAAAGGAATTAAAAATGCCACGTTCCTATTGCCGTAGCACGGTCCATCTACGGCACCGCCATGGTGGTGCCGGAATCGAGCACCGCCATACTTCTGCCGATCGGCGCTCTGTTGGTTACCGGCTTGTTCCGACGACGGCGGCCCAAAGAGGCGTAGTAGTAAACTCCTGCCTGTCCCACCCTTGACACGAGACAGGCAGGAGAAACTTTATCGATAGTTGATGAACTGGAGTGGGGTTCCATAATCTTCCCCCTTCAGTTTTGCCATAACCGCTTGTAAGTCGTCCAGCTTCTTGCTCGAAACCCGAACCGTGTCCCCCTGAATCGCTGCCTGTACCTTGATGCCACTGTCTTTGATGTATTTGACGATCTTCTTGACGGTTTCCGTGTCCAACCCCTGCTTGATAGTCGCCGTCTGACGTACCGTTCCTTTGGTCGCGTCCTCGATTTTGCCGAGGTCGAGTTGACGGATGTCAATGCCGCGCTTGTGCAGCTTCGTTTCGAGTACGTCCACCAGTGCGGTCAAACGCGCTTCGTTATCGGACGTGAGCAGGAGTGTGCCTTTTTTCTCGTCTAATTCGATTTCTGAGATGGAGCCTTTGAAGTCGAATCGCGTCTCGATCTCGCGTTTTGCCTGGTCAACGGCGTTGACTACCTCCGGCATTTCCACTTTTGACACCACATCAAACGAACTATCCCCACTTGCCATAATATCTGTCGGTTCCTTAGTTGTTTTAATTTCATTGTACACTACGTGTGCTGGATTTTTCTTTTTTGTCGGGTACCCCCTGGGTGGCGGACGGCGCCAACCGGGTACCCTCTGGGTGGTTGGACCGTTGTTACCTGCGGTGCGGGGTTACCGTTTTGTGAGCCGAGTCAACCCCCTGCGGGTGTATATAATGTCGCGTGCCGCGAACGCGGAGGCCATGCGCGTGGTCGCTCGGCGCTATTTAAGTGTACCTCCACGTCCGCCTCGTCGCTGGATGGGCGGACCGTTCGCCCCTGGGACATCGAACTCTTGGCAAATCATAAGCCAGCGCCAGCGAGCTTCCATGCTACGACGAAACCCACCGAATTTGCATCCGCGGATACTCCCGCTAAGCCTCACTCGGAGCTGGAATCGGCCAAAACAGATCGCTTGACAGAGTTACCAAAGTCCTGTAGTATACTGAGTAAATCTACTTGATAAACGAAGGGCTCAATGATGCGAACCGGCACGACGCAGTACACTATTCTGGAATTTTTACACCGCAGCGGCCCAGTGACGGCGCGGGAAATCACGGAGGAACTCGCGCGTTCGGCTCCTATCGCCCACAGCACAGTCCAGACGTTGTTACGGCAGTTGGAAGCGAAAGGACTGGTCGCCCACGAGGAAAAAGACCGTGCCTTCGTTTTTCGCGCCCTGCGCGCGCCGGAGGAGATGGCAAGCAACCCACTGCGCGACGTGTTGACGCGCGTTTACCAGGGCTCGGTTTATAGCCTAGTGTCGCAACTGTTGCGTCAGGAAACGGTGTCAGCCGAAGAGGTGGCCCGCCTGCGCTGCCTTCTCGACCAAGGGGAGGAAAAATCGTGAAAGCTATTTTAGTGTTAAGCGGCGCGCTCGTTTTGGCGACGTTGCTAACGGGTGTCGGCTTGATCGCCGAGCGAGCGATGACACGCTTCGGCCCGCTGCACCGTTCCCTCGTCTGTCGCGCCGCGCTCTCGTCCTTGATCGCTTGCTTACCGTTCTTCGTAGTCGGCGCGCTCATGCTACCCTCGCCGTTCCAAGCCCCGGAAGATCCGCAAACATCACCGTTGCCTTCCGCTGCCCGGCAGCCTTTCGCAGGGCAAACGACGGAAGCCCCGGCCATTCGCCCCAAACTCCGCGTCGAACCCGGTGTCGTCCCGGCAGCCGCACCGCTACGTTTATCGAAAGCGGCTTTGCCTGCCCGTCCACGGTTCACGCAGTTTCTTTCCGACACCCCAACACACGCACAGATCTGGGATATCGCCGCCGTTGTATACGGAGTCGTGGCGCTTGCTCGCCTGTTCTGGCTCGCGCTGGCTTACGTAGGAACGGTGTCGCTTCGCCGCCTGTCCGTTCCCGTCGCGGGCGAAGCGGGCGTACATAGAAGCGATGTCGTTTCGGGCGCGCTTGTCGCGGGAATTCGCCGTCCTTTGATTCTGGTGCCGAACCGTTTCTGGCAGGAATGGGACGCAAATGTGGCGCGCGGCATCCTGGCGCACGAACGGGAACATCTCGCGCGTCGTGACCCGCTTTGGAACCTTGCTTTCCGAACCCTCGAAGCCCTGCTCTGGCCGTTGCCGCTGCTCGGCACATTGCGCCGGCGTCACGAAGACGCGAGCGAAGAGATCGCCGACCGCGCCGCGCTCGCGGTCGGTACGCCGCCGCGCACTTACGCCGATTGTTTGCTGAGAATGGTCGAACAGCGTCGGGCACCACTTCTCACAACCGGAGTTCTGTCCGGCACTCCGTCCGTGTCGCGGCGTGTGGAACGCCTGCTCAAACTCCGCGCCTGGCAGCCCCTGTCACGGCGGACACAGGTTCACATCGGCCTCGCCGCGCTCCTCCTCGCCCTTCCCGTGACTTCGCTCACAGCACAGACGTTCGCCGTCCGCCAGGAGAGGCAGTGGAGCCTAGACGAGCGGCTGAGCCAGAGCGTTTCTATCAACGCCGAGGGCGTTCCGCTTGCGGAGTTGCTGCCGCTCGTTTCGTCGAAAACCGGCGTCTCGTTCACGGCGGGGCGCGAAACGGCCGACGAAAAGGTGATCATATTCTGCCGCGCCCGCCCGCTCCGCTCCGCGATGGAAGACATAGCGGCCCTGTTTCACTACGCCTGGCGCGAAACAAAAGACGCCGGGGGGAAACCCGCCTACCGACTCGAGCGGCTTCCGCGGACGCGCAGTTTGGAGGAGCGGCTCGCGCGGGAGGACCGAAACTGGGTATTGGGGCAGATGGATACGCTGGTGAAGGCGTTCCACGAAACGCCGGAGCAGACGAAAAAACGTCCGGCCCGAGACCCGGTTCGGCAGGCGATGGGAAACAGTAGCCAGCGTTTGGCGGTGGAGCTGTACGCCCTCTTGACCCCCTCCCAGCGCGCCATGATGGTGGAAACGCACCGCGTCCGGCTGCCGGTGGCGGGACTGACGGGTGCGCAGAAAACCGCGCTCGCGCCCCTGTTTTATCAGGGGGACACGTTCAAGGAAAACCCCGAAATGATTCCCAGCGAAAACGGCGAACTGGCTATGGACGGCGTAACACCCATCCCGCCCGGCAAAATGGATCGCACATCGCTGTCGTTCGAGGTGATGGTTTTTCAGGGGAATGACTCGCCGGGCGCCTTTTCCCTCTCGATGCTCGCCCCGACCGGAATCGGTACGCAGTTAGCGACCTTTCCTGCGCCGGATGCGTTCGCGCTGCCACCCCACGGCGACCCGTACAACGGCACTCCCGTCGCGGAGAGGAACCTCCCGGAAACCGTCTTCACGGGGGCGACGCTTGCGGACCGCTTGAAACAGTTGGCAGAGAAAACAGGCCGCCCGGTCGTCGCCGACTTTTACCGGAGTCGTCCCGTCCATGTCGGGAGCCGCACCGAGATCGAGAAACCAGGCTCGCCTTCGGGCAAGCTCGACGCGCTTTGCGTCGACGACGGGTATCTGTGGTGGACGCGCGGTGAAACCATGCTTTTCCGCAAGCGGGACTGGTATCGACAAAAGCGCTTCGAGGTTTCGGACACCTGGCGCAGGGCGTCGGTCCGTCAACTGTCGGCCCGTGACGGCAAGTTTATCGCGGCGGATTTGCAGCCGCTCGCGCAACTGACGTTAGACCAACTTATCGGACTGTTAAACGGGAGTGGGGATAGGCGCACTCTGGGAGGGCTTCCGCAGGCATTGAAAATAATAAGCGCGGTGACGCTGTCAAACGCCCCTCTATTCCCGGAGCCGGAAAAAGAATTGCATCATCGAACGCTCCTGACGCCTCCCACCGACGCACGAATCCAACCGCTACTTGCCGAGTTCGCGGACCGCTACACGCACCCGGATTTATTGCTGAACGTCGATCCGCAGCAATTCGGCTTTCTTGTGAGTGCTCAGAGGGATAAAGAGGTAGAAATCGTCCGCTTCAGCATTGATCTCCAACCACAGGAAGGTCACAGAACCATCGGCTACCACTTCCAGTTGCCGTTGGTCTTACCAAACGACCGGAGCGCGGAAACGCAGGTCTCTCTACCGTGAAAGGGCGGGTTTTATGTGGGTGACGCTTCCAACGGTATTCTAGGGCATCCTGCCAAGATTATCTTCGGCAGACCCGTCAGCGGCAGGCCTGAGATAGCGTTGCATCAATACGCCACTGGGATTCCTCGCCGAAAAAGAACGCTAAATAGAAGGCTCCGAACACTGTTCTGGTCGCAGTGTTTTTATCAGGCAGGAACGACAAGGAGTGTGGAAAGAGAGGACGGCAATTCAGCGAAAGAACCAACCGCCAGAACCACCAAGCAGGGTCGAGCACCGCAGGTCCAACGATCCAACCACCCAGAGGGTACCCGGTTGGCGCCGCCCGCCACCCAGGGGGTACCCGACAAAAAAGAAAAAAGAATCGGCAGGAGAACGTATCGCCGCGCCGGAAATGGGTTTTGCTATGAACAATCCATTACTTGATATTCGCATTGGCACGCTTGTGCAGGGTGGAATACCCGACCCCGCGAACTATATACGGCAGATTCTGCCGCACGGCTTTGAAAGCTTTCAACTCTTTTTCTGGCAAACGCTGGGCGGGAAAGACCTGACCGCCCTCGTGCCGTCTGTCATGGATGCGGTCGGCGACGCCGCCATTATCAGCTCGCTCGGTGTTTTCGGAAACCCACTCGGCGACACCGACACCGACCGCGAAACTCTCCGTGCTTGGGAGCTTGCGATTGACGCCGCGCCGTTGTATGGCGCGAAGATCGTTGCCGGATTCACCGGGCGAGTACGTGGCAAAAGTATCCCGGACAGCATCGCCCGTTATAAAGAAGTGTGGGGACCGCTCGCGAAACGTGCCCAGGACAAAGGCGTTCGCATCGCGTTCGAGAACTGCCCGATGGGCGGCAGTTGGAACTCGGGCGACTGGAATATCGCGCACAACCCGCAGGCGTGGGAATTGATGTTTGACGCGCTGCCGGACGAGAACATCGGCATCGAATGGGAACCCTGCCATCAACTCACGCAACTGATCGACCCGCTACCGCAACTGCGCGAATGGCTTCCGACGGGCAAGATTTTCCACATCCACGGCAAAGACGCTACGGTTCTGCGCGACGTGGTTGCGAAGCACGGTATCACGGGCGGCACGCCGTGGGTATTCCACCGCACTCCCGGTTTCGGCGACACGAACTGGGCGGATGTCATCACCGACCTGCGTCGTTTCGGCTACACCGGCGCGATAGACATTGAGGGCTGGCACGACCCCGTTTACAAGAACGAACTGGAGGTGACCGGGCAGGTACAGGGGATGCGCTATCTCAAAGCCTGCCGCGGCGGCGACGTATTCGTGCCGAACCCGGCATAAACTGGATCACGTGCAACCGGTGCTCTGCGCTATTGACAGACACCGGTTACTCACCTATAATGATGCTTGCGCGAATGCAACGGTGATGTTGCTTCGTGTGGGTAGGGAGTGGTGTCCGAGTTGGTCGAAGGAGCACGATTGGAAATCGTGTAGGCGGTCAAACGTCTCGTGGGTTCGAATCCCACTCACTCCGTTTTTCCGCTTTCAGTTCCCTCGTTAAGTTGCCGCGATTCGCCGATGAAACGCGGCATTTTTGTTCGATTATTTTAATGTTCGATCACTTAAATAAAGGAGTTCTTTGGACCGATTGCAGAACGTGACGAATACACCACGATGGGGGGCGTTGTTCGCGGCGCATTTAAGCCGCACGCCACCCTGGCAAAGGGCGTTGCTGGTCCTGTTTTTGCTACCGCCGATTCTCGCCGGCGGGACTGCGGCGGCGTATTACCTGCGACTGCACCAGACCGCGGGAACGCTATCGGTGGACGAACTGCCGCTTTTTCCTTCCCCCGAAAAGGGAAAGCGGTACTTGATCCTTGCGCCCCACTGCGACGATGAAACGTTGGCGGTTGGTGGGTTTATCGCGGACGCGACCCGAAAAGGGGCGAGCGTCTCGCTCGCATTCATCACGAACGGCGACGGCTTCCCGGCGGCGGCCACTCGCGAACTCAAGGAGATGAACATCTCGCCCTCGGATTATGTGCGCTTCGCGGAACGGCGACAAAAGGAGGCCGAGCGCGCGGCGAAAACGCTCGGGGTCGCCCCCCGTGATTTGTACTTCCTTGGCTACCCGGATCGAGGCTTACGCCCGATGTGGGAAACAAACTGGTCGCCGTCCCACCCCTATCGTTCGTTTTACACCGGGCATACGCGATCGCCTTATCCTGTCAGTTTCACGAAACATGCGGCGTACAACGGGGCGTTCTTGCAAAGCGATCTGGTGCGGCTACTCAATAAAGTGCGCCCGACTGATATTTTCGTCACGCACCCCGCGGACGATCACCCCGACCATTCCGCCGCCGCGTCGTTCGCCCAGTCTGCTCTGCGCGTGTGTCGATCGGAGCGACAGGATCCGTGGGCGCAGGTCACGAGACTCCATTACTACATCGTGCATCGCGGCGATTGGCCGCTGCCGCAAGGCAAGCGACCGGGATCGAACCTTACGCCGCCCCCGGGTTTAGTGACTACCGATACCGCGTGGCGCACCTATATGCTCGGGGAGGAGACGAAAGCAATCAAGGATAAAGCCCTGTCGCGCTATGTCTCGCAGCTGAACATCAGCAGCCGTTTCCTCACCTCTTTCATCCGTACCAACGAACTCTTCGGTGAAATGAACGCTCCCACGGTCCCGGATAAAACCACCGGTTGGACAACCGTCGCGGTAGACGGACGTCGTGATGATGTCGTCCGTTATGTGGACCCTGCCGCCGACCTGACAGCGATCTCGGTGCAGCGGACTCACCCGAACACTCTGGTGGTGCGTGTTTCTTTGCGCGGTGCGGTAGGACCGAAAAGACTGCGATACACTCTGCTTTTGCGAGACGGGGACAACCTGCGAACCGTTTTTCTCGCCGGCCCGGAAGACAAGAATGCCCACACGTTGACTGC
>JACMMA010000167.1 GCA_014379275.1 Armatimonadota bacterium
ACTCTGCGGACGCTGGAAATTACTCTCGACGCGGACACGCTGAAAAGGATCGACGACATCTTCCCGGCGGTCGGTTTATTCGGGAACGAATCCAAGCCTGCGCCCGAAGCCTATGCCTGGTAACCCACGCAGGACTGGACGGGCGGTTCCGAGGCGGACCGCCCGTTTCGTTTCGGGAGACAGGAGTTAGTTCGTTTGCCACAAGACGGACTATAGTTCCTGGAACAACACACAACACCATGAAACGAATCTATCTCATTATCGCGCTTGTTATCGCTATCGGCGGCGGTGCTTTCGCTCTGTTCGGGGGATTTCTCGTCTGGCAGGTATTCGGCACCAAGAGAGTCGACATTTTGACAGTGACCAGCGGGGCCGACTCCATTGCATTAGCGGAAACGGTTTCTTATCCCAACACCGCTGGGTTCCGGCGGGATGCCGTGATCCGCTTCAACAACCGGGTGGTGTCCGACTCCGCCGCCGCTCTGCCTTCATTCCCTCTTGCCCCTAAAATGTCGGCGCCGTGGCGTGTCCGGAAATACCCGCCGCGAAAGTTGACCACGAACGGCGAAACGGTCGCTCTGGAATCCTGGAATCTGTATCTCGCGCCCGGCAAGTTCTCGGCGGACGAGTACGACCGGTTCGTGCGGTGCTATGAGAAAAACAAACCGACCCTCGATAAGGCATTACTGACCTCGCGGTCTAGCAACAACCTTCCGTTCGTCCAACAGGCGCAACACATCGACCGCATCATTCACGGCGACCCGATCACCCCGCGGGAGTACACCGCCCGAACGCCGCGCTACGAGGCACTCCTTGTGCCCGCGTCCGCGCCGGAAGTGATGGAAGTCGCGCCGGACGGCGATTGGGTCATCACCAAGAAGAACAATGGCGGGAGCGAGTCTATCGCGGCAGGCAAATCGGTGTTAAGAGCGGGACGCATTTGCCTTGTCGTGCCTGCCGGGTTCGACAACCGTACCGGCAAAACCGCAGTCGGGGAGAAATTGTCCGACACGGCGTATTTCCGTTCGTTCGCCGACTCCCGCAATCGCTCGATCACGGCGGATTACGGCGTTCTGCTCAGCTCTGCGACCGGGACGAAAACAAGTGCTCCCTAGCAGAATACAGGACATGGCTCGGCGGGTATGATGTAGCAATGCGCCCCGAAATCATTGCCGCTTTAGCTGTGCCGATCTTTCTTGCCTTCTTCACGGGCTTATGGTGCATGGTCGTGCTCCTGATTTCCTATGTCAGCGGATGGCGGGCTCTCGCGAAGCATTTCCGAGCCGAGGACAAACCATCCGGTCGGTTTCTCGCGATGCAAAGCCTTTCGATGAACAGTGCTCAATATAACGGAGCACTCACCCTGGGGATAACAGAGACGGGCTTGTATCTCGAACCGATCGTGTTGTTTCGCCTCGGGCACGCGCCGTTGCTGATTCCGTGGACCGCTTTCCGTTCGCTCCGCGCGGAAAAGATGCTCTGGATGGCAGGTGCTGTCACCGAGGTCGTGACGAACAACGGGGATATCGTGACTGTCACTTTTTATGACAATCAACTCGCGCAGGTTCTGGCGGCACATTTGAGCCAGCAGTTGCCGCGGATCGGGACGTGACTTTTTGCGGTGCCGCGCATGCCTTTTGACACGCCTCACTCCCGCCAAGGATTTTCTTTATGCTTCCCGCAACCGATACAAGCCACGCCGACAAGCTCGAAAAACTTACCTTCTATCGGAACGAGATCGGACGAGAATGGACCCTGTTGACCGCCCGCGTCGGGACGTTGATAACGTCGCAGTCATTTCTTGTCACGGCGTTCACGATCTCGCTCGGCAATATGAACCCGACATGGGGCGGGCTGTTCACGCTCGTTTACCCGCTCTTACTCGCAACAGTAGGGCTCAGCGTCGCCTACTATTCCTATCCGGCAATCACGGGTGCGGCGAAGGTTATCGAACTATGGCATAAAAAACAGGGACGTTTGTATCTGTTGAATCCCGAGGAGTCGGAAGCGAATCCGGCGATGGCGACGCCCGACCCGCAGATGGCGGATTACCGGGACGACCGCCCCCTTTTGGTATCGAAGCGCACGGGCACGGTCGCCGTGGACGCGATTCAGTTGCAAAGTTTGCGTTTCGCCGTGGTCACGCCGCTCGTTTTCGGGATCACCTGGTTCGCGGTGGTTATCCTGGTCCTCGCTCTACGATTCTTCCGCTAATCACTTGCGACAGAGGCTACCGGACTGATGAGCCGGGCGTGTTTTTTTAGGGTACACCCAGGGTGGGGGGGGGGGCCCACCCGGGGCCCCCCAAAAAAAAACACCCGCCA
>JACMMA010000879.1 GCA_014379275.1 Armatimonadota bacterium
ACCACACCTCGCCATCGATTTCCAATCCCCGCAGTCAACGAATCTCGACCAACGCGCCCTCGACCTCCAACCGGTTTTTACACCGAATGGCGTCCTGCTTCGTTACGTCCCGCAGGATAATCTGGGGGACGGAATCCACGGCCTCCAGGCATTCCTTCAAGCCGGAACCGGTGATTTCGCGTACCGTTTTGATCACCTGGATCTTTCGGTCTCCCGCGGCAAGTAAAACAACCACGTGGACGGGCTCGGTTTCATCATCGAGCGGATACAGTCTGGAGTACATTCATTTCTCCTGTTAAGAACGATAAAGATCGTGACTGTATCGGTTCACGCGGTGGCTTTGCTAAAAACGTCGGAAAGGAAAACGGGGTCCGGTCCACTACTGGACCGGACCCCGTCTCCATCAGTCTGCCGTGGATTACTTGAGTACGACCGTCGCGCCTTCGGCTTCGAGTTGCGCCTTTAGCTTGTCGGCCTCGTCTTTGGTCACGCCTTCTTTGACCGCCTTCGGCGCGGAGTCTACGACTTCCTTCGCTTCTTTCAAGCCAAGACCGGTGATCTCGCGCACGATCTTGATGACCTGGATCTTCTTGTCGCCCGCCGCCGTCAAGACGACGTCAAACGCGGTCTGCTCTTCCACGACCGGTTCGGCCGCGCCACCGCCACCGCCACCGGTATTTTGGGCCGCCGCGACGGGAGCCGCCGCCGAAACGCCGAACTCTTCTTGCAATGCTTTGACAAGGTCGGAAAGTTCGAGAACCGTCATACCCTTGATTTGTTCGATCAATTCTTCTTTAGTTACTGCCATTGGTTTAAATTTCTTTCTTCGTAAAAATCTGTCTGAATCGGGGGATTACGCCGCCGCGCTATCGCCACTGGTTTGCTTGTCTGCGATCGCTTGAAGCGTGTAGACGAAGTTGCTTACAATACCATTGAGTGTGCCGACGAACCCCGCGATAGGCGAGTTGAATGCGCCGAGCATCTGGGAGATAAGCACCTCTTTGGGCGGAACCTTGCTGAGTTGCTCGATCTGTGCGGGGGTAGCGAACTTCCCGCCGACGACACCACCCTTGACCTTGAACGGGCTGTTGCGCACACTGGCGATATATTCCGAGACTGCCTTTGCCGCTGCTACCGGATCGCCCGTGGCGAACACCGCCGCCGTAGGTCCGTTCAATGCCGCGTCCAACCCGGCGTCAGAAATCGAAAGTTCGTTCGCCGCTCGTTTGAACAACGTATTTTTGATAACGGAAAAGTCCGCCCCGGAACCCTTTAATTTGCCGCGGATGTCGTTCACCTGCGGAACCGTGAGACCACGGTACTCGGTAAGGATAACCGCCTGCGAATCCTGCATCATCTGCGCGGTAGTAGAAAGCGCGTTCTGTTTGAACGTGATCGGCTTCTTCTTGATCTGATGACTGATTTTGGTTTTCTTTGCCATGCTATTATTTCACCTCCCTCGTTTGGGAATTACAAACAAAAAACGCCCTCACACCTGAGACAGGGTGGAGGACGTTTCGAGCACCACGCCAGTAAAGGCGCGACGAAAAATTGTCTATCCTACCTCGGCAGGTGAACCGGTTGTTGAAGCACGCAGAACGTGCTTCGGCTTGGTTCATTATCCACTCCGCCAAAATCTGGAGTGTACCGGCTGTCTTCGGTGTTCGGAAAAATCTCTCGCGAGTATCTATCCGGATGAAAACGGTTTGTTGGTGCGGACTGTAGTTCGCACGGGGAAAAGCGTATCACGTGGACGGGGATTCGTCAAGCGGATCCCGATAAATCGGCACGGTATAATCAGAAAACGGAGGTAATTTAGATGTCAGACGATTCCAACAGCAATTACGTTTTCGATCACGCCGCGCAGGTAGTGCCCGATATCGCCGAAACCATTTCCTGGTACGAGGCGAACCTGGCCGGTGCAGGAGTGCGCGTCCTGTACAGCGATGCGACCTGGGGACTGATCGAAGTCGGCGGGGTCCGACTCGCACTCGTTGTGCGCGATCAACACCCGAATCATTTATCCTGGTCTGTTTCGCAACAGGAACTGGAGCGGCTTGCGGTGCAACACGATAAAGAGATCAAACCGCACCGGGATGGAACGCGCTCTTTTTATCTGGACGCGCCGGGCGGCAATTCGGTCGAGATCATCGCTATCGCGGGGAGCCGGTACGAGGAGATGATTCGCCCGGCATGACGTGTTTCGATTATCACAGCCACCACCACCGATGCGGACACGCCACCGGCGGCACACGGGATTACATCGAGGCGGCACTCACTCAAGGGGTCGCCTCATTCGGAGTTTCCGATCATGGTCCGGCGTATTGGGTAGACGGGGTAGATCATGCATACCCGCAAACCCAGATGGCAGTATCCGAATTGCCTGGGTATGTCGCCGAAGCACGTGACCTGCAGAGCGAATACGAAGGACGCATTGACGTGCGCGTCGGTGTGGAAGCCGACTTTCTGCCAGACCACACCGCCGAACTTGCCGCGCTGTTAAGCATGAATCGCTTCGACTACGTGCTCGGATCGGTGCATTATACGCTAGGGCGTAGCGTCTTCGACCGGGCGCGATGGCAACAGGAAGATCCGCTCACGGTCTGGCGGGCCTATTACAGACTCGTGATCGCCGCGGCGCAAAGCGATCTGTTCGATATCCTCTCGCATCTGACCGTTGTCGAGGCGTACAGTCCGCCCCTCCCGAACGCCGTCATGAACGAGCTGTATCCGCCTGTTGCGGAGGCCATAGCCACGTCCGGGTGTGCCGTAGAAATCAACACGTCCGGGTACAGAAAAATGCCGCCCGGACAGGGACGGTCGGGCGACGAACCATTTCCGAACCGCGTCATGCTCCGTGAACTGATCCGGTGTGGCGTTCCGCTTACCTTCGGTTCGGACTGTCACAGGCCACAGGAAGTCGGTTTCGGGCGTGGGCGAGTTCTGTTATTACTTTCCGAACTCGGTG
>JACMMA010000880.1 GCA_014379275.1 Armatimonadota bacterium
GCGCCGAACGCCGCTATTGTACGTTCCCTTTCACCGATCCGCAACTCCGGGTTTGTTCCTTTTTCTTTAGCACAGCTTTCCGTCACGGCGATACCGAAGATAGTGAAAAACGGGAGATCTTGAGGGACCGAATGCTTCCCGCGAAAACGTATACTATGATAATGCAACTTAACACCGAACCACGTACAAACGGCTTCACCTTTCCGAATGACCCTGAACCTGCTATGCACGATTGGCGTCGTGGTGCCATGAATCAAATCCTGCGTTGCGCCTCCGAGGACGGCACGCCTGTTCACGCCATGTTCGAGCAATTGCGCGAAAACGCGCCCGGTGTTTCCGTGCACGCGTTCTACCAGGACCGCTCGGACGTCCAGCGCACGCTGCCCCGCATCTGCACGCTTCGCGCCCTGTTCGAGTCACCCTTGGAGCACACCGATGACACCGCCGATTTCATAGAGCCGCGCCCGGTGTATGGATGGTGGGAATTGACGTTGCCGGAAACGGACGAAACGTTGGAACTCGTCGCGCTTCCTTACCTGGGGGATAGCGGCTATTTCGTCGTCTTCGGAAAAACCGGCGACACCTGTAGCGCGTTCATTGCGAAACTGCACAAAGAAATGCACGCCGTGCACCATCGCTGCCGTCGTTTTCTCGGGACATGGAAAGACGACCCGGAACTCGACGTGGAAGCGGGTAAAGTTTCCTGGGACGATATAGTTCTGGCACCCGAACAGTTGTCCGACATTCGCCGGACGATCGACCAGTTTTTCACCTCGAAAGAAGCGTTCCGTACGATCGGTTTCCCGTGGCGACGCGGCATTCTCCTGATCGGGCCTCCGGGTACGGGCAAGACGATGGTTTGTAAAGCGGCGGCGGCGGCGCACCCGGAAGTACCGTTCCTGTATGTCGGCGATGTCCGCCATAACGGCTCCCTTCAGCAGATTTTCAAGCACGCACGGGAATCCGCGCCCTGTATTCTGGCGTTCGAGGATATGGACGGGTTGGTGAGCGACGCCAACCGGACATATTTCTTGAACGAGTTAGATGGATTCCGCAACAACGACGGGATTTTGATTATCGCCTCGTCGAACCACCCGAAGCGCATCGACGAGGCATTGCTAAAGCGACCGTCGCGCTTCGACCGGGTGTACCACATCGGACTGCCTGCCAAAGCGGAGCGCGCGGAATACTGCCGCCGCTTCTTAGCGAAACTGCCGAATCTTGCCGCCGGGTTCGATGTGGAATCGCTCTCGGAGAACGTGGCACAGTTCACGGAAGGCTTCACACCTGCCTTTTTGAAGGAAGCGTTTTTAGCCGCAATGCTACAACTGGCTCATGAGGGCCATACTACCCTGGATCAGGCGTATTACAACGCGGTCAGCGAGCAGGTCGAGACACTGCGTAAATACTTGAAGAAGGCGAAAAACCCGGAAGACATGGCGGATATGATGGCATCCTCCGGGGATGATTCGATCGGATTTCGCAACCGTAGCGCGGGGTTCGGTCGCCGCTTCGACGAGGACGATTATTGATCTGTGACACGCACGGTTTACCGGTTGATGATTCGGGTACAAATTCCCTGTCACGAACATCGAAACGAAGTCCGGTGGCACTGGTGCCGGTTCGATAGAAAAGGAATTTAGAACGATGCCCGTTTACAGTCATTACAATCTAGCGAAAAAACAGGAATCCCTGCCGATGGCGGAACAGATCGGCGTGTGCCTTACCTGCTCGTACTGGCAGGCGGAAACGCCCCGGCCTCAGGAGCAGGTGGAGATGGAAGCCCTTTGCGTCCAACCGCAGCTGAAAGCCTACGGGCTCATCGTAAGCGGGGCGTCCGCGTGTAACAAATGGCAAAAACAAGAAGGTTCGGGGGATCAAGCCGAGCAGTACGCGAAGCAAAACGAAGCGCAAGCGTAGCCCACTTTAAATCAGTCAAAAGTCCCGCCGCGAAATCGGCGGGACTTTTTTGTCGATATGGTGAACTTTATCGCCCCATATCTTGTACAATTTTTGCCTGTGTTTCGTGTGGCATGCTACACTAAAAACTACGTCAGCGGATCGAATTTGCAACCGAGACACATTAAGGACACTTTATTACCCAGATGTTTGCCCGACTCCGCGAAGATATACAAACCGTTTTCCGCAAGGACCCCGCCGCACGCAATGTTTGGGAAGTCCTCTCCTATGCCGGCTTGTGGGCAGTTTTATCGCATCGCGTAGCGCACTGGCTTTGGAAAAATCACGGCAAGACGCTAGCCCGGCTCCTCTCCCAGTGGACACGCTTCTGCACTGGCATCGAGATTCACCCTGGTGCGACCATCGGACGGCGCTTCTTTATTGACCATGGGATGGGCGTCGTGATCGGCGAGACCGCAGAGATCGGCGATGATGTGTTGATGTATCACGCCGTCACGCTGGGAGGAACCTCTTTACATAAAGAAAAACGTCATCCGACTATCGGTAATAATGTACTCATCGGTATGGGGGCGAAAGTGATCGGCGCGATCCTGGTCGGTGATAACGCCCGAATCGGTGCGAACGCAGTGGTCACCAAAGATGTCCCTCCTGAGGCAACGGTGGTCGGTATTCCCGGTAAGGTAGTCAAAATCGGCGACAAGTACGTCAGCCGTCCGATGCCCGAGCCGAAGCCGATCCCTCTGCCCCCCTCGCGCCCCGTGGTGATGGATGCAGAGTTGAACGCACTCGACCCGCAGGGCGAACTGATTCAGCGTTTGTTGGGAGAAATCAGCGAACTGAAATCGCGATTATCCGCTGTGGAGGGCAAGTCGCCGTTGCCGACGCCTCCCGGCCCTACATCCCACGACGGCTGGGAACCCGCCGACATCGAAGCCGCCTCCCCGTAGCGTGGGTGACGACTTTACTTCGTCCGCAGGTATACTCACACTTATGTATACACCACCACGGATTCACCAGCCCGAGTCCCGAGCTGTCGCCGAACTGGGCGCACATCTCGGCACCTTAACGACCATCACGCTCTGGCACGACTTTCTATGCCCCTGGTGCTGGGTGGCGTTGATACAGGCGGAAAAACTGAAAGCGGAATTCGGTGTGACCTTCGACTGGCGTGGCGCGGAATTATTCCCCCCGGCACTCAATTACAAGCCCGGTCCGCCCAAGCCGGTTGACCCGAACGCGCCCCCCTCGCCCAAAACGCGATTCGATCTGTTTGTGGAGGCGGAAGGGATCGTCATGCCCACGCCGCGACCGCCTTTCGTAAACATGCACCCCGCGTTGCTCGCGTCGGAGTATGTCGCCGTCACGCAGGGGGCAGAAAAAGCTGATGCGTTTATCGCCGCCGTATACCGGGCGTACTGGGAAAACCAGGCGGACGTGGCGGACCCTGCCGTTTTAGCGCGGCTTGCGGAGTCGGTAGACGTTTCCGCCGCGCCACTGCTGGAATCGGTTCGACGCGATCAGTACGTGGAAAACATACTCGGTTTCGATGACGACGCCTATGCAGCCGGGATTCGCCATGTGCCGACATTTGTTTTCGGTGGCGAGGAGCGATTGGCCGAAGCCCCGTACACGAGCCTTGCCCATGCGACGGAGCGTTTTCTCCTACGCACCGAGAAATACAAAAATTCGTAGATGAAGATTGCTAACTTCGAAATCAACGGCGTGATCACTCCCGTGATCGTCCACGCAGACGGGAGTCGTTACGACATCCCCCGTCTCCTCGCGTTATCGGGCGCTAGCATAGTGCCGCCTCGAACGCCCCTGGATGTTGCCAAGGGTGGGGCAACAATGGCGAACGCTATATCTAACGCGGTCGCGTCTCTGA
>JACMMA010000014.1 GCA_014379275.1 Armatimonadota bacterium
GATTCTAAGCGAAGCGTACCGCGACGCGCCGTTCGTGGTCGTGCGCGACGCAGGCGACCAGCCGAAGACGAAAGACGTGCTCGGTTCCAATTACTGCCACCTGTGCGCCGCCGTAGATGAGCGAACCGGGACAGTGATCGTGACCAGCGTGATCGATAACCTGGTCAAAGGTGCGGCAGGTCAGGCGGTACAGAACATGAATATCCTGCTCGATTTGGACGAGACGGCGGGACTGGAAGGCGCAGGATTATGGCCGTGAGTGAAATGGAAATCGGGAAATGGTCGGTCGTCGCGGGCGGGGTTGTCGCCGCGCGAGGGTTTCAGGTCGCCGGGGTGCGTTGCGGGATCAAGCGCAAACGGCGTGACATTTGCTTGTTGGTCTGCGAGGACGGCGAGGCTACGGCGGCGGGGGTATTCACCACAAACGTGGTCCGTGCGCCGTGCGTGGACTGGAGCGAATCGCGGCTCGCGGCGAAAGGGACTGCTAAAGCAATCGTCGTGAACGCCGGTAATGCGAACGCGGGCAACGGCTATCCCGGTGAACACGATAATACACAGATGGCGCAGTGGGCGGCAAATGCCCTGCGCGTTCCGGTGGATTTGATACTGACCGCGTCTACCGGCGTTATCGGAACCCCGCTCCCGATGGCCATCATCGCTTCGGGGATCACAGACGCGGCAGACCATCTGGGCAACTCCCCGGAAGCCGCGACGGAAGCGGCGGAAGCGATCCTGACCACGGACACTTTCACCAAAGAGTACGCAGTTCGCTTCCCGCTTCCCGAATCCGGCGCGGTCGTGACAGTGGGTGGGATGTCGAAAGGCTCCGGCATGATCGCACCGAACATGGCGACGATGCTGGGCTTCATCACCACCGACGTTGCGATGGCATCCGACGCTCTGCGGTCAGCCCTGGTCGCGGCAACGGCGGTGTCCTTTAACTGCCTGACTGTAGACGGCGACACTTCGACCAACGATTCCTGCTTCCTGTTGGCGTCCGGCGCGGCGGGAAATGTAGCCATAGGCGATACGGACTCGGCGGATTATCAGGCGTTCGCGGATGCCCTGACACATGTTTGCATTCATCTCGCCAAAGAGATCGCGCGGGACGGCGAAGGCGCGACGAAACTGGTCACGGTACGCGTCACCGGAACGGCAACAACCGAGGACGCCCGCAAGGTCGCCAAGACAATCGCCGAGTCGCCGCTGGTCAAGACCGCGCTGTTCGGCAACGACCCGAACTGGGGGCGTATTCTGGCGGCGGCGGGTCGCGCCGGGGTCCGATTCGACCCCAAAAAGGCGACCGCGTATCTCGCCGGAACCTGCATCTTCGCCCACGGCACCCCGACAAAATTCGACGCGCCCGCCGTTTCGAAAGCGATGGCGGTCAAGGAACTCACGATCCACGTCGACCTCGGCACGGGCGACGCCGAAGCGCGATTCTATACGTGCGATTTCTCCTATGATTACGTGAGGATAAATGCGGAGTATCATACGTAAATGGAAGAGAAACGGGAGCCGGATTTCGTCCAGGTAGAAGTCGCCCTCGCCAACCATACGGTGGACGCGACGATATTTCTGCCGTTTCTCATCACGCGCCTCCGTTCCATGGCGACTACCGGCGAAGCAACGGTGACGGTATTGCTACGCGATATACAAACGCCCGGCGAAGTCCGGCGCGACCTGAAACTGCGCTGGAGCCCGGACAGCGAACCGCGCCAACCGCTGGGCGTCGGCGAAAAAGTGATCACCGAACTTGCCGCGTGCGGCATCGCCGCCATAGTCTCGTCGTATTATGCCGGAATACGGTTTATCGCCGTTGGCGACGAGGGTGTTGCCTTCGACTACTGGGTCGGACCGAACATGACCCGAGACTTCGGTTTGGAGGTAAGTGGAACGATGACCGAAGAAGGTAGCGAACTAGAGGCACGACACCGGGAAAAGATTCGCCAGTTGCTTGGTAGTATCCAACGGGTCAACGGTTACGTGGTTATAGTCAGTTTCACGATGAATCGTGTTATTCTGTCATTTCATCGTCTGCCGGAGGAGAATTGATATGTCGAACGATACGGAGCAAGGAATCGAACGGCGTTCGCTCGGGAAAGAGTTAGACGACCTGGAAATCTACAAGTCGAATCTACTTCTCTATAGTATGGTGGACCGGGCGTACAAACGATGGGACGACGTGTTCGCCAAATACGGCGAAGTGGCGCCTATTGAAGAGCGTCTCGCCCAGGCGTGCCGTGACGCGGGCTTGGTCCCCAAAATGCGCACCCACCAACTCAGCGCGGCATCTTGCTGGGCGAAAGCGGGTAACTTTCACCGCGCCGTCCTGCTCGCCGATGAAATGCTTGCCGACCCGGGCCTTGA
>JACMMA010000168.1 GCA_014379275.1 Armatimonadota bacterium
ATCTGGAGTACGGGAAGGACCGGCGCGGGGTGCCGGTGCTCCTCGCACTCACGGCGGCGGAGGCGAAATAGTGGCCGAAGGGAAGATCCGGCTGGTGGTCCGGGCGGATGACGCCGGTTCGGTCGCGGAAGCGAACTGGGGTGTGCGGCAGTGTGTGGAAGCCGGGACGGTTCGGAACGTCTCCTTGATGGCGACCGGATGGGCCTTGTCGGAAGCGGCATGGCACCTGTGCCGGGAGACACTCGCGCCCCGCGCCGATGTCGCGGTCGGGTTGCACGTCTGCCTCAACGCCGAATGGGAGGGGTGCCCGTTCCGCCCGGTCCTCCCGCCGGACAGGGTGCCGTCGCTGGTCACGGACGCCGGGCATTTTCTGCCAATGCCCGGCGACTTGAAGGCGCGCGGCTTTTCCGTCGACGAGGCGATGGCGGAAGTCGCGGCTCAGTGTGCGCAACTGCGCAAGTCGGGGTTCGTCCTGTCGTATCTCGACGAGCACTGCGGGGTCGGCTGGATTTCCGATGAACTCACCGCGCGACTCGCCGCCTTTTGCCAAAGCCAGGGCTTGATCTACGCGACGCGGCTTCTTCCCGGTCTGCCGGGAGAAGGTTTGGATTTCGCCGCTCGGGTGCGGCAGGCACCGACCGGTGATTATCTGCTCGTCGCTCACCCCATAGTGGGGGACTTAAGCGGTTTGTCCCGATACTTGCATCTTCGCGGGGAACCGGCGGATGGCTCGGTCGCGCGGGAGCGTGATGCCGAACGGGCGGTGTTGAGTCGCCCCGAACTTTTTCAAGAACTAACCGATGCGGGCGCAATGCTCGTTTCTTACCCGGAGATTTTTACTCAATGAAGGCGACTTTTCAAACCGCGCTCGCGCTGTCTCTCCTTTCCCTCACCGGTTGCGTCCAAGCCGCCGAGCCACGGCGAGCCTCGCCCAAGCCCGCAAACGCACCGCCCACTACTTCCGCCTCTAATGATCGTGGGAGCGGGTTCATCTGGTGGGAAGGCGAGACGCCGAGCGCGACCAACTTCCCGCCCGGAAAACCCTTCGGACCGGACGGCGACGCCGAAACCGCCGTGCTCTCGGGAGGGAACTGGATCGCGATGACCGGCGACCGCACGGAAACGCTGTTTCTCGAATACCAGATCATGGTGCCGAAGGCGGGAAACTATGACCTGTACGTGCGCAAGTTCTGGCAACACGGACCGTTCCGGTGGCGCATCGGGGCGAACGGCGCATGGCACGAAGTCCGGGAAACCGCGCTTCTGGACGACGCGTTCATCCGGCAGTTCGTCGGCGCGAACTGGGTCAGTGCGGGGAGCGAGACGGTCGCGGCGGGCAAGCAGACCGTGCGGATCGAACTGCTGGACAAGAAAGGCGCGGCGGGTTTCGACGCATTCGTTCTGACCGCCGAACCGTTTTCGCCTCGGGGCAAACTGAAACCGGGCGAAAAGTACAACCGCACCGAGCCGGGCTGGTTCGCATGGGAGCCGGACGCGGACACGTTCGCGCCGTCGCCGATCGACCTGCGCGGCTTGAACGAGAAGGAAGCGGGTGCGACCGGGCGAATCATCGTCAAAGGTGAAGGGTTCGCACACGACACGAGCGGCAAAGCGGAACGCTTTTGGGCGGCGAACGCGGGCGGAGATTTTCTAAATCTGCCCCCGGCACAGATGGACTATCTGGCGCGGCATCTGGCAAAGTATGGCGTGAACATGGTGCGGTTGCACGGCGGCATGTGGAAGGACTCCGACTTCCGGCAACCGGACCTGGCGAAGATCGACAAACTGCAACGGTTCGTGGCATCGATGAAGAAGCAGGGGATCTATACCTCGATCTCGATGTACTTCCCGCTCTGGCTCAAACCGACCGGCATCCCCGGCTACAACGGCGACAAAAACCCCTTCGCGCTCCTGTTTTTCAACGACGATTTTCAGGGTGTTTATCGCGGCTGGTGGAAGGCGATCCTGACCACGAAGTCGCCGTACTCCGGGATGACGCTCGCTGAGGACCCGGCGGTCGCGTTCGCGGAACTCGTGAATGAGGACAGCAACCTGTTCTGGACGTTCACGCCGTATGCGAACATTCCCGCCGAGCAGATGGCGATCCTGGAAAAGCAGTTCGGCAACTGGCTGACGAAAAAGTACGGTAGTGTGGATAAGGCATTCGCGACGTGGGGAAGCGGGAGCGGCGGGCAACGCGGCGACGACGCGAACAGCGGACGCGCCGGATTCATGCCGA
>JACMMA010000169.1 GCA_014379275.1 Armatimonadota bacterium
GCGCCGCCGGGCAGATCGCGGGCATCGGACGCATGATCGACGAGAACGCCTATTGCGTGGACATCCTGACGCAGATCGCCGCCGTGCGCTCCGCGCTGGACTCTATCGGGGTCGAACTGCTGACCGACCATCTGGAAACCTGCGTCATTGGGAAGGACGGCGAGACCGCGCACGAGTGCGCCAAGCCGCTCTCACAAGAAGAACTGGTGGAGGAGGTGCGTACCGTGGTGCGACGGTTCCTGAAATGAAAGGGAATACAATGACGGAAACAGTAGATCGACAAGCGGAGCGAGCCACCACACTCTCCGCGCCGGACATCACCTGCGGGGGGTGTGCGAACGCCATCCGGCGTGCGGTCGCCGCGCTCGACGGAGTCGTTGACGTTTCGGTAGATGTGGCGGCGAAAACCGTCCGGGTGCGCCACGGCGCGGCGGTCGGGGAGACGAACCTTCTCGATACGCTGGACCGCGCCGGTTTCCCGGCGTCGGTGATCCAGGAGGGCAGGGATTGCGGAACCGGGGATGCAATTCGCTCCTATACATGTTGCCAGGCGTGATGGAAGCAGAGGGGGCGGGTATTCCCCCGCCCCGCAACCATGAAAGAGAAAAAAATGATAGTTGAAACCGAACATCATACGCACCCCGGCGCGGCGCATGATCCGGCGAACGACGGTTCAAATCACCCGCCGCAACACACCCCGGACGCGGTAGAGCAGTGCGAACTGCCCGTCACCGGAATGACGTGTGCCGCTTGCGCCCGCCGCATCGAGAAGCAGTTGGCGCGAACCGAGGGTGTCACGGGTGCGAACGTGAATTTCGCTACGAATACGGCATCCGTTTCCTACGACCCGCAGACGACGGACGTGAAACGGCTCGTGCAAACAGTGACCGATTCTGGGTACGGGGTCGCGCCGGAAGTGGCGACGTTCGCGGTGGACGACTCGGCGCGTCCCGGCGGATCGTCCGCGCCGCTGGAGGATTACCTGTCCGGCAAGCGCGGCATACTCACCGCGCGATTCGACCTCGCCGAGTCCGAAGTGCGGGTCGAATACCTGCCCGGCACGACCGACGTGAGTACGATCCGACAAGCCATCGCGGATTTCGGTTATCGGGTGCGGGCATCCGTAGAGGATGGCGTCGAAGGCGAGGATTCGCTGGAGCGGGCGCACCGGGAAGAGTCCCGTGACCTGACGCGGCGGTTCGCGGTCGCGGCGGTCCTGTCTCTGCCGGTTCTGGTCATCGCCATGTCGCACGGGACGATACCCGCGCTCAACTTTTCCGGCGTCAACTACCTGCAACTCGCGCTCACCGTCCCCGTCGTGCTGTATTCCGGGGCACAATTCTATGCGGGTGCCTGGGCGGCTCTGCGGCACCGAGCGGCGGATATGAACACGCTCATAGCCGTCGGCACGGGCGCGGCGTTTCTGTACAGCGTCGCCGCAACCCTGCTTCCCGCCGTATTCGCCACGGGCGGACACAGCGGCATGTCGGGGTCCATGGGCGGCAGCGGGATGTCCGCAGTTGTCGGAAACGCCGTTTCCGCTGGGCCTCCGGTGTATTTCGAGGCGGCGAGCGTGATCATTGCGCTACTCCTCCTGGGACGACTGCTTGAAGCGCGGGCGAAGGGACAGACGGGCGAGGCGATCCGGCGGCTCATCGGACTGCAACCCAAGACGGCGCGGGTAGTGCGCGGCTCGTGCAGTGGCTCCGCCATCGGCGGCGAAGAGGTCGATATTCCCCTGTCCGAAGTCGCGGTCGGTGATATCGTGCGGGTCCGTCCGGGCGAAAAGGTAGCCGTCGACGGCGTCGTGACCGAAGGTGCTTCCGTCGTAGACGAGTCGATGCTCACCGGCGAATCAATTCCCATCGAGAAGAAAGTCGGCGATCCTGTGTTCGGCGCGACGGTGAACAAGAACGGCTCGCTCCTGTTTCGTGCCACGAAGATCGGCAAGGATACCGCACTCGCGCAGATCGTCCGGCTGGTCAAGGAAGCGCAGGGAAGTAAAGCGCCTATCGCCCGCCTAGCCGATACTATCTCCGGTATTTTCACGCCCATAGTCCTGTGTATCGCCATCGCCACGTTCGTCCTGTGGTACGTGCTGTCTCCCGTAGACGTGCGGTTCACGATGGCCCTGACGAACTTCGTCGCGGTGCTGATCATCGCCTGTCCCTGCGCCCTGGGTCTCGCCACTCCGACCGCTATTCTGGTCGGCACGGGCAAGGGCGCGGAAAACGGAGTCCTGGTCAAGGGCGGCGCGGCACTCGAACGGGCGCAAGCGCTGACGACCATCGTGCTGGACAAGACCGGCACGGTGACGCAGGGCAAGCCGTCGCTGACGGACATCGTGACATTCGGTAGCACGTCCGAGATGGGAATGCTCCGCCTGGTGGCGTCCGCCGAGCGTGCCTCGGAGCATCCTCTGGCGGAAGCCATCGTTCGGGGTACGCAAGAGCGCGGCATTACGCTGACGGCGGTTTCCGACTTCGCCGCCCTTTCCGGGCTGGGCATCCGCGCTACCGTAGACGCGGTCCCGGTACTACTCGGGAACGCCCGCCTGATGGAGGAACACGGCGTCGCCGTTTCCGAAGCCGCGCAAGAAGCCGCGCAGCGACTCGCGGACGAGGGCAAAACGCCGATGTTCGCGGCGACCGGGGGGACGTTCGCCGGGATCATCGCGGTCGCCGATACGATCAAGCCGGAGGCGAAGGAAGCGGTCGCCGCGCTCAAAGCGCAGGGCTTGAATGTCGTCCTGCTGACGGGGGATAATCAGCGCACGGCGGAAGCAGTGGCGCGGCAGGTCGGCATCGAAACCGTTCTCGCCGGGGTGTTGCCGGACGGGAAGTCGGCGGAAATCGCCCGGCTACAGAGCGTGGGGCAGGTGGTCGGCATGGTCGGCGACGGCATCAACGATGCCCCCGCACTGGCGCGGGCGGATGTCGGTATCGCCATCGGCACGGGGACCGACGTGGCTATCGAGGCATCGGACATCACGCTCCTGCGCGGCGACCTGCGCGGCGTGGTGACCGCCATCGCGTTGTCGAAAGCGACATTGCGAACGGTGAAACAAAACCTGTTCTGGGCGTTCATTTACAACGCGGTCGGCATTCCGGTCGCGGCGGGACTCCTGTACCCCTTCACGGGTTGGCTACTGTCGCCGATCCTCGCGAGTCTCGCCATGAGTTTGTCGTCGGTTTCCGTGGTCACGAACAGCCTGCGACTGCGCGGGTTCCGCGCGACCGGTCTGAAACAAGGAGAAATATGATGGATACGAATGCGATACTGGTCCTTGTCGGCGGCGTCCTCTTGATCGCGCTGACGCTGTGGTTCTTTTTCGGCGAGCGCGAAAAAGCCGAAGTGAAAGCGGACACTTCCGGGGCCCAGCAGATAGAAATCGTGGTGAAAGGCGGCTACTCGCCGGACACGGTCGCGGTACGGCAGGGCGTCCCGGTCCGTCTCAACTTCCGGCGCGAGGAAACATCCTCCTGCTCCGAGCAGGTCGTCTTCGGGGACCTCGGCATCGTCCGCGACCTACCCGCATTTCAGACGACGGCGGTGGAGTTCACCCCGGATAAAACGGGTGAGTTTTCGTTCACCTGTGGCATGAATATGTTGCGTGGCAAGTTGATCGTGCAACCATAAAAAAAGAAAATCTACCAGTGGATCTTGCTGTCGCCGCCGAGCAGATGCACATGGTTTAGTTGCCCGTCGTGATAGGACATGTGAAGCAGTGCGAGGAGCACGGCGTCGAAGCGGCTCATTCCGGGGCGGGACGGGAATATTTCCAGCGTCTCGCCCCACGCCGACGGGGCGGTTTCGCGGACAGCGACTCTCAGCACCAGAGTTTCGTGGGTGACGAATGCCGCGACCGCGTCGAACGATTGCAGGTGCGCGAGCATTTCGTCGTACTCGCCGTGCGTCGGGGTCGTGGGCAGTGATTTGCCCTCCAGTGCCGCCGCGATGCGCGCGTTGATGATGCCGCATTCCAGTGCGACCGAATACGGGGAACGCGCCGCGCCGCCCGGTGACACGGCGCGGCTTTCCTCCGGCACGGCGCGTAAATCGGCGATGAGGCGGTCGTTCGCCCGGTCCAGCGCGGCGACGAATCGTTCGGCAAGGTCTAGCATGGTGTTTCCTTTTTAGGATCGCGTCGGGGGTTTAAAAACCCCCGACCACGGTTTCCGAACGTCCCGCCTCGTCAGCGCACCGCCGCCCCGGCAGGCACGCCGGTTTCGGGCGTCACCAGCACCGGGCGACCGTCGGGACCGTCTACCGCGAGGAGCATTCCCTGCGAAACGATGCCGCGCATCTTGCGCGGCGCGAGGTTCGCGATCACCACGATCTTCTTGCCGGTCAACTCTTCCGGCGTGTACCATTCGGCGATCGCGGATAGCAAGTCGCGCTCATCACCCGCACCCATCGAGATGCGCAAATGAAGCAACTTGTCCGCGTTCGGCACGCGCGTCACGGAAAGCACCTCGGCGACCTTGAGTTGTACCTTGGCGAAATCGTCAATCGTGATGTATGCCGGTTCGACGGGCATCTCGATGGTCCTGTCGGTCTGTTGGGTTGTCGGGTTCGCGGGAGCCGCGCTTTCGGTGTTCTGTGTATCGGACATAATGTTTGGTTTCCTTTCCGGCTCCCCCAGAATTGGGGGTCGGGGGGCTACAATCTTTTTCGTGTCGATGCGCGGGAACAGTGGGGTCGCTTCGCCGGTCAGCGTGCCGGGCTGCAGGACGCCGAATCGCTTTTCGGTCTCCCACGCGCCTTCCACCCCGAACGATTCCGAAACGCCCAACTGACGCGCCATTTCTTTCGCCGCGTTCGGCATCACGGGCGACACCAATAGCGCGGCGAGACGGGTCCCTTCGAGCGCGTTGTAAACCGCGTCCGCGACCGCCGCATCGTCGCCTTGTTTCGCCGCGATCCACGGCGTCTTTTCCGCCAGGTAAACGTTCACCGCCGAGATCAGCGTCCACGCGGACTGCAACGCCAGTCCCCAATCAAATTTCTCCAGGGCGGACTCGTAACCCGCCACCGCGGACTGGGCGACGGCTTTCAAGCCGTCGTCGAGTGCACGCGGCGTCGGTACCTGACCGGTGTGATACCGGGCACGCAGGGTGCGGTTGAGCACGTTGCCTAAGTCGTTCGCTAGATCCGTATTGAACCGGGAAACAAGCATTTCTACCGAAAACTCGGAATCGTCGGAAAAACGGATGTCGCGCACGAGGTAATAGCGGAGCGCGTCCACGCAGATCCGCTCGCTCGCGCCGCTCGCTTCCTGCAGGAGCGCGACCATATCCTGCGGCGACGGGATGTTCCCCTTGGACTTCGCGCCCTTCTCGCCGCCGACCGTCCACCAGCCGTGTCCGACGATATGCCCCGGTAATGGCAGATCGAGTGCCATCAGCACGGCGGGCCAGAACGTCGCGTGGAACCGCGTATAAATTTCCTTCGCCATCAGGTGCGCGTCGCAGGGCCAGAGCATTTCATAGCCCGCGTCGGGCCAGCCGGTCTCGGTCAGGTAGTTGATCAAGGCGTCGAACCAGACATAGACCACCGCCGTGTCTTCCGCACCGGGTACCGGGATGCCCCAGCCGGTGCGGTTTTGCGTGATCGTGATGTCGCGCAACCCTTCCTCGATGAACGCGAGGACTTCGTTGCGGCGGGTCGGGGGCAACAGGAAATCCGGGTTCGCCAGGATGTGGGCTTTCAAACGATCGCCGTACGCCGACAGTTTGAAGAAGTATGCCTCCTCCTGCACCCGCTCCACGGTCGCGCCTTTGTTCACACCCTCGGCAATCACGACTTTCGTTTGCGCGTCTACGTCGGTGTCACGGAAGAACGTTTCGTCCTTGACCGAGTACCAGCCCTCGTAGGTGCCCTTGTAAATATCCCCGGACGTGGACAGGCGGCGGAACACCTCCTGCACGACGGACACATGGCGCGGGTCAGTGGTGCGGAAGAAGTGGTCGTAGTCGCAGTCGAGGAACTTCCATGTTTCGACGAAGCGTTGCGACACTTCGTCCACAAACGCCAGCGGGTCCTTGCCCTCTTTTTGCGCAGCTTCCAGGACTTTGCGGGCGTTCTCGTCGGTCCCGGTCAGGAAGTAGGGGTGCGTACCGCGCAGGAACTGGTATCGCTTCAGAGCGTCGGCGAGCAAGGTCGTAGTCGCGGTGCCGATGTGCGGCGAACCGTTGACATAGTAAATGGGCGTGGTGACGTAGTAACGTTTTTCGGTTGAAGGCATAGTAGGACTGTATCGTCGGACGCGACGCGATGCATAAACGCCCGGCGATTAGTGTACCGTATTTCCGCCCCCGGCGAAAAGTGGTGGCGACAGCTAATCAGGAGCGGAACAGGAGCGCGTAGATCAGGAGTTCGACGACCTGGTTCGTCGCGCCGAGGCAGTCGCCCGTTAGCCCGCCGACGAAGCCGCGGAAGAACCGCTCCGCGCCGTAGCAGACCGCAAGCGTCATCCCGAACGCAATCAGGGTGGCGGGGATTCCGAACGTGATCCCCCCGAACACGGCGACGGTCGCGGTCGCGATAATCAGACGCCGCCGTGTGACCTGCCCCGCGAACGGTTTCGCCA
>JACMMA010000881.1 GCA_014379275.1 Armatimonadota bacterium
CGCGCCCGGCTCCGGTGACGATGGCGGTTTTATCGGTTAAATCTAAATTCATAACTTTAGTGCGCCTGTGGTCGCATCGTTCGGGGGTTCGTAGACCCGACGGCCCCGCGTCCCAGGACGCCACCGCCGAAGGCGCGCACCGGAGGGTTTACGAACCCCCGACTAACGCTTCTTTCGCCTTCGCCAGTCCTGCCATGTCACCGACGCTGTAGGTCACGGCGCCCGGCGCGATCCGCTTGATGAGTCCGGCCAGAACCGTTCCGGGTCCGCACTCGACGAACGTCGTGTAGTCGTCCGCTGTCAGTCGCTCGATGGTTTCGATCCAGCGCACCGGACCGGCGACCTGCGCGGACAGATTGGCGCGGATCTCGTCGGCGGTCGTCTCGTAATCGGCGGTCACGTTGGCGATGATCGGCAGATCCGGCGCGGAGATTTCGGCGTTCGCGAACACGTCGCGCAGTTCTACCGCCGCCCACTCCATCAATGGCGAGTGGAACGCGCCCGACACGGCGAGCGGCAGAATCCGCTTCGCGCCCTGGGTCTTTAAACGCTCCGATACCGCGTTCACCGCACGATCCTCGCCGGAGATCACGACCTGACCCGGCGCATTCAGGTTCGCGGCGACGACAACGCCGATCAGGTTCGTCTCACGGCACGCTTCGATGATCGCGCCCGTGTCCAACCCGAGTACTACGGCCATCGCGCCGGGATTTTGCGTCGCGGCAATCGCCATCGCTTCCCCGCGCGCGGCGACTAATTTCGCCCCCGTCGCGATACCGATGGCTCCCGCCGCCTGAAGCGCGGCGTACTCGCCGACCGAATGACCGGCGACGGCGGACGGCACAATGCCGGACTCTTTACACGCGGCAAGCGCGGCAACCGATACGGCGTACAGCGCGGGTTGCGTGTTCTTCGTTTCTTTCAGTTTTTCGTCGGGACCGTCGAAGCACAGCGCGGACACGGAAAACCCGGTCGCGCTATCCACGGCGTCGAACACCGCACGTGCGGCGGGCGAGTTGTCATACAAATCGCGACCCATCCCGACCGCCTGTGCGCCCTGCCCCGGGAATACGAATGCGAGTTTCATTAAAGCCCCCCCGCCCCCAATTCTGGGGAAGCCGGAAAGGATGCCAATGCGATACGCTCACCCGGTGATCGCCCCTCCCCCGCTTCCCCTCTGGCTCCCCCAGAATTGGGGGCGGGGGGGCTTCCGGCGGATAAACTTCCCCAACGAATCACGTTCGCCCCCCAGGTCAGACCCGCGCCGAAACCGACCGTGACGATGATGTTACCCGGCTTGACCCGTCCCGCCCGCCATGCCTCACAGAGCGCCATCGGCACCGACGCCGCCGACGTGTTGCCGTAGCGGTCCAGATTCACCATCACCTTTTCCATGGGTAGACCCATACGCTCGGCGGCGGCACTGATGATACGGATGTTAGCTTGATGCGGCACGAAAAGGTTCACATCGGCGGGGGTCATTCCGACCGTTTCGAGGGCTTGTATCGCCGCCTCGCCGATGATCTTCACCGCGAACTTGTATACCTCGCGACCGTTCTGGTAGATACAGTTCTGGTGTCCGTCGAGCAGGTCCGCCGTGAGAGGCTGACGCGTGCCGCCGGCGGGGATGTTCAAATGTTGTACACCCGACCCGTCGGTGCCCAGGATACTGCCCAGGATCGCGCCCTGATCCTCCCGCTCCGCGCGCTCGACGACCACGGCGCCCGCACCGTCGCCGAATAAAACACACGTGTTTCGGTCCGACCAGTCTACGACCCCGCTCATGATTTCCGCGCCGATGACCAGCACCGTCCGGTAGCGTCCGGTTTCGACGTACTGCGCCGCGACATCGAGAGCGTAGGCGAAGCCTGCACAAACCGCCGTGACATCGAACGCCGCCGCACGCCCCGCTCCGAGACGCTCCTGCACCACCGCCGCGGTCGCGGGGAACGAGCCGTAGTCGCCGGTACATGTCGCGACCAGAATCAGGTCTAGGTCTTCCGCGGTGCGCCCCGCGACCGCGAGCGCGTCGCGGCCCGCGTTGACCGCTAGATCGGACGTGGCTTCGGTCGCCGCGGCGATTCGCCGCTGGCGGATGCCGGTGCGCGAGACGATCCATTCGTCCGACGTTTCGACGATGGTTGCCAGTTCGTCGTTCGTCATCACCCGCTCCGGAACATACATGCCGATACCGGTTATCGCCGCCGTTTGTAAAGTTTTCGGCACGTTATCCTGCCGCCTCCCTTTTCGCGAATCCGGCGAATGCTTCTTGTACCCGCGCGATATACGGCGACTGCGCCGCATCCACCGCCACGCGGATACCGTTCATCACCGCGCGGGCGTTGGAGCGCCCGTGTGCGATCATCGAAACGCCGTTCACGCCGAGGAGCGGCGCGCTTCCCGCTTCGGCGTAGTCGATCCCGGCGGCGATCTCATCGTGCGCGGCTTGTAGCGCGGCGCGGGCGGCATTATCGGTCGTCGCCGCTGCTGCCAGCCCTTTTTGCAGGACGTGCATCGCGACCTCGCCCATTCCTTCCGCGCCTTTGAGTAAAACGTTGCCCACGAAGCCGTCACAAACGACCACGTCTGCCTCGCCCGCGAACGCGTGATGTGGCTCGATGTTGCCGATGAAATTCAAGCCGTACTCCCCCGCCTTCGCGTGGAAAAGCGCGTTGGCTTCCTTGGTCAGTTCGTCGCCCTTGGAATCTTCCTCGCCGTTGGAAAGGATGCCGACACGCGGCTTCTCGTACCCGAAAACGTGCTCCGCATATAGCGAGCCGAGGACCGCGAATTGGAGAAGGTAGGAGGGCTTGCAGCCGAGGTTCGCCCCGGCATCCACCAGAACGAATTTACGCCCGGTTTGTTGTGGCAGGAACGCGGCGATGGGCGGGCGGCGGACTCCTTCGACCTTTTCGAGTATGGAAATGGAAAGTACCAGCATCGCGCCCGTGTTTCCCGCCGAATAGACCGCGTCCGCCAGCCCCTTTTTAACCAGCGAGATCGCGACCGTCAGGGACGAATCCGGTTTTTTGAGGGCTTCGGTAGGGTGGTCGTCCATCGCGACTATCTGCGATGCCGCATGGACCGTGATGTGCTCGGGGACCGGATCGCCGCCCAAAGCGTCGGCGAGTTCGGTGCGGAGCCGCTCGGGATCGCCGACGAGGATCATGTGGGCGGCCGTCGCCGTGCCTTGCGCGGCGAGACGGGCATACAGCACCGCGCCGCGAACGATCTCGGTTGGGGCGTGATCCCCGCCGAAGGCGTCCACCGCGACGCGGACCAGCGGCGGCACAGGGGGTATTTGTTTATTGTCGTCGTGCGAAAGGCTCAAGCGAATATTCCGCGTTCCCCGAAAGAGTTATGGCACGCCGTGATTATAGCGGATATGTCCATAAAAAAACAGACGCGGCGTCGGGACGAAACGAACCGACACCGCGCGTACCGGTGAATCCGCTATTTAGCTGGCGTCCGCCGCCGCCGCTTTCGCGACCTTCGGCGTGTACCACGTGCGCCCGTTGTAGTTGCCGCAGGTCGGGCAAATCATGTGCGACAGGCGCGGCGAGTTGCACTCTTTGCAGGTGGCGATGCTCGGCGGGTCTAATTTGTAATGGGTGCGGCGTTTCGCCTGCCGCGTGCTGGAATGGCGTCGCTTGGGAAGCGGCATAACATTAATCCTTCGCTGTTCGGTGTAAAATGGTTCGCTGTTTCGTTCCGACGTCCCGCCCCGAAAACTTTCAGTGCCGGTGTCAAACAAAGCCGCGCCAACGGGGTCACCGTTTCGGCGCGGAACGGGAAGTTATACCACGCTTTCGGCTCTTTGCCAAACGTCGCCGGAAGTTTTTTGGACCGCCAAGACGCCAAGTTCGCCAAGATAAGAAGGAGAAGAGGATTTAACCGCAGAGGGCACAAAGGACACAAAGATCGGAAGGAGAGGATTTTTGAGTATGCGCCCGCCTCGTTAGTCGGTAAGCCGGTCTAAACCGGGAAGTGGTGAAAGTTTCCACCGGAAACTTTCACGCCCCCAAACTTAAATCTCTCCCTCCGGTCTC
>JACMMA010000882.1 GCA_014379275.1 Armatimonadota bacterium
CGCGAACATGCACCGCGAGGGCGGCTACTTCGCGGTCTACGGCGGCACATCGCCCGACACCTATGCCGAGTGTCTGGACACGGTACGCGTCGAACTCGCCAAGATACGCGAAGGCGGGGTTTCCGACGCCGAACTGGCGCGGGCGAAAGCGCAGGCGCGGAGCGGTCTGGTCATGAAGCAAGAGTCCATGTCGGCGCGGATGAGCCGGATCGGCGCGTCGGAAATCTACTACGGGCGCGTCGTCCCGCTCGCCGAAGCCCTGGCAAAAATGAACGCCATCACGCCGGACGACGTGCTCTCCGTCGCCCGCGCCGTGCTCCCCGAGGACCCGATGCAACTCACTGTTACAGCAGTCGGTCCCTTCAAGAAACGTCGCGCGGCGGGCTCAAAGAAAGTGTCGCCCGTGGCGTAACTATCTGACTACCTTTGGCGTTTCATCGAGGGGCGGTGTCGTACAAATACGTACAACTGCCGGGAGGGCGTGAGAATGCTACGTCAGGTAGAAGTGGAGCAGGAACGGGGTATATCCGAAACACCTCGCCGGGAGAGCGATACGGAGGCGACGAGAATCCGCCAAACGGTGGCGCGACGAACGGTCGTCGCGGGCGTGGGCGACAAACGGGAGAAAATTATCGTCCCTATCGCCGGTTTCACCGTCGCCTTACTCGCCCTGCATACGGCGTCGGGTATGGCGAAAGAGGCGGCGATACACCTGTCCTTGACGGATTACCGCCGACGGAATATCTCTTTTGAGGAGGCGTCCTCGCAGGCAGATGTGTGCATGCAGTCGCTGTGGGTCGCGCAGATGCTCCTTTCGACCATCGCCGCAAGCTACCTGTCACCGCGAGTCGCTCGGTGGAGCATCGCACTATCGAACCTTCTCTACTTTCTCGCCATGACGACCGAGTATTCACTCACGGTATCGCCGATCTGGGTCCTATCCCGGTCGCAGCTGACGGGCTGGGGATACGCGATCCTGTGTGCCGTAACGATTTCAATAGCGCAAATCATGGCCGCCGAGCAACTCGCCCGCTGGCGCACCCGCCGGAAGTCGCGGCCAACTTTGACACCGGCACCATCTATTCGGTAAATCGGGGCGACGCGCAACGGATTGGCGCGAGTAGGCATCTAGGAGGGGCGTCATGTTTCGTATACTGATCGGCATCGTCGGGATCGTTTTCGCCGCCGGCTTTATGAGCGTCCCGTTCGTTTTTCCCGTACTATTGGAACCGCGTACCGTGATCGGGTCCGCAATGATCGGGTCGTTCTGCCTGCTGTTACCGGTCGCCGCTTTCGTGCCGCGTCTGCGGCGCTTCGCCGTGTCTGTGCTCAGTGGCAGCGTCGCGCTTCTTTATGCGATCTATCTCGCGACGGCGCTGTATGCGGTCGTCCGCTCGCCGCGAAACTTCCCGTCTCTCGCGGACGATCTTTTCGGCGCACTGTGTGGGTCGCTGTTTATCGGGTACCCGGCGACACGAATCGCATGGCACTGCGTTCGCGGCGGCGACGCGCCCCCGGGATTGCCGCCGTTTGGCCGGGTCATCCGGGAGAAACTGCTGGGCGAATTGCCGGAGCGAAAAACGCGCGGTGTCGCGGGTGCGCGAAAGGATTGGCGGCGGTGTCGTGCGTCGGGTGAAACGCAGTGCGGTAGGGTTGCGTAAGCGACGGATGCCGACGGAAAACCGCAACTGACACGCCCCACTAATTATACGGGGGGACATAGACAGTCGTACCCACTTTCCTTATAATGGTCTCACAAGGAAACTTCCTGTATGTCATTCCGATTGTTTCTCATCGGTGCCGCCGTTTCGCTCTTCGTGGCGTTCGCCCCCGGTTGCCAGCAACGCGAGGAAGAGTCCGGTATGCCGGAACTGCCTTTGCCGACACCTATCGCCATGCACCCGCTGTCGGAAGGCGCGGTCGTTTCCGGCACCACGGCTTTCGGCATCGCCCTGTTACGGGAACTCGCTCCTGCATTGAAGCCAGACGAGAACCTGTTCCTGTCGCCGTATTCCCTGTCACAGGCAATGTTGCTCGCGGTGAACGGCTCACAGGGAAAGATGCGCACCGGACTCCTGGAAGCACTGTCACTCGATACCACGCCACTCGATACCGTTAACGACGACTCGCGGGCGCTGATGGGGTTGCTCGTCCCGCCCATGCACACCGAGAACGGCACCTCCGTCCCAGCGTATGAATGGACGGTGGTAAACGCGGTCTGGTCGACGGTCGCTCCGAAACAGGATTACGTGGATACCGTCGCCCGGTGTTACGGCGCGGACGCCTTGCCATTCATCGGGGCGGGCGGCGTCAATCTGTGGGCGCACGAGAAGACACGCGGGGCGGTACCGCAAATGATGGACCCTCTGCTCTCCTGGCCCGTCGAACTGCTCCTGACGAACGCCGTACATTTCAAGGGGGTTTGGGAGTCGCCGTTCCCCGTATACGACACCTCCGACGAACCGTTCTACAACATCGGGGGAACGACGCAACGACCGTTCATGCACCGCGAAGATCGCCAGATGCGCTGGCACTCGGGAAGCAACTACGAGGCGGTATCGCTCCCGTATCGCGGCGGGGTAAGCATGGTCGTAATCCTGCCCCGGAGCGGCAATTCCGCGACGGACTTCGCCGCCGCGTTTTCCCTCGACGGGTGGAACGTCATGCAGAACGGTTTCCAACCGAAGTGGATCGCACTTGCCCTGCCCAAATTTGAAATAAAGAACTCTGCCCTGCTGGGAAAGCCGCTGGAATCGCGCGGCGTGCCAAGTCTCGGGGACTTTTCGCCGGTTGCCGAATCGCTCCGCGGCAAGCAGATCACCTATGTCGTTCACAATACACTCCTGCGCGTGAATGAAGAGGGCACCGAAGCGGCGGCGGTAACGATGATGGGTCCCTCACAAGGCTTCGCCATGTCGGAGCCGAAGGAGAAACCGCGCCCGTTCGTCGTCAACCGCCCGTTCCTCTGTGCCATCGTTCACGATACGACCGGCACGGTTTTATTTCTCGGCGTGATCAACGACCCGAAGGTCACACAATAACCTATCCAACACAACCGCAAGGAGTTACCACCCATGTTTCCCCCATATCATCATGCTTGCCGATTCACATTTTCTACGAGTCCGACAACACTCCTCACAAAAATGTTGTTGCTTTCGTTCGCTCTGTTCCCCCTTAGCGGGTGCGGCGGCAATTCGTCCACCGACTCGCCGCAAAATCGCGCGGAAAAGATCGTTATTAAAACGGAAGACGGCGTAGACACCATTCGTAGCATCGTGATGAACGCGGACGGAACCAACCAGCGACCGATCCCCGTGGGAGGAGTCGTGAACGGAGTTGCCTCGTACCACTACTTTGGCTGGCATCAGAACGTTTGGGCATTGACTTCGGCTCAGTGAAAACTGTTCGAAAGAACCCCATCATAATGACGAACCGATACAACGGACCCGGAACCCATCTGGGCAACCTGTCGCTTCTATCCCACGCGAAGTCGGGCTCGACCTCGCCGGAAATCGCACCGGCGAGAAGGGCACCGTTTTATATCTCGGCGTAATCAACGACCCGGAGATTCCCCGATAAAAGGTGATTACCGGTCGGAAGGCGAATATAATCGCGCTTCTCTTCGTTCATGCTGTTTCAGAGTAGCCAGGAGTGTTGTTGATTATGAGATTCGCCTTTGCCGGAATAGTCTGTGCTTCGCTATCGTTGTTTTTCGTCGCTGGGTGCGGTGGTTCGTCGGACACGGTCACAGGGGGCGGTCCGGCCGAAGCCAGGATCGTGTATATTGCCAGCTACCTTCCGCCCCGCGACGCCAAGGGAGAGTTCGTATCCCGCCCTTTCACACGCATGTATACGGTGACTCCTGACGGGGGAGGACGCAGGTTGTTGCCGAGCAAGGCGGAATCATATGACGCTTCGCCCTCGGTTTCACCCGACGGGTCTCGAATCGTTTTCCTGACTGACCGGGAGGAGTGCGACGGCGGCTGTCAAATGAGCGGGACTCGCCCCTGGACCCCGTTACAGATATGGATCATGAATTCGGATGGGAGTCAGCCGCGACGATTAACGGATCTGGGCGGAGATTCGAACATCGAACGCCCGGTGTTTTCCCTGGACGGTTCGCGCATCCTCTTTACCAACGCGGGTGCCCTCTGGTCCATCGGCGCAGAAGGGGGAGAGCCAGTACGTGTCCTTCAGGGTCCCGCTTATCAGGACGCCTCGCTTTCCCCCGACGGCTCGAAGATCCTTTACGGGGACCCAGATTCCGCGAACTTTGCGTACAACCGAATTCCGAGCATCAATATCATGAACGTGGACGGAAGCGGGTTCCGTCGCCTCGCCGGGAACGCTTACCATCCCTCGTTTTCCCCGGACGGTTCACGGATCGTTTACATCGGTTACGACCGGGATCCGTTCGGAGAAAACAGTTCAAACAATGTTTGGGTGATAAACGCGGACGGCACCGGAAAAACGCGGCTGACCGATCACCCGAGTTACAACCGTTCGCCCTCCTTCTCACCAGACGGCACGAAAATAGTGTTTCACCGCGGTGGCCGTAGCGCGGGAGACCTGGTCGTCATGAACGCGGACGGTTCGGATCAGAGATCTGCCCCGATCACTCCAGAGCCGTTCGCGAATATAAACGAAGTGAATGTCACACTCGCGACGACGGCGTGGGCGCTGGCTCCCACCAAATAACCTGACCGAAAGAATCAATCAGTGACGAACTCATTCAACGGACTCGGAACCCATCTCGGGAACCTTTCTTTGCTATCGCGCGCGAAGTCGCGCTCGATCTCGCCGGAAAACCGCACCGGCGAGAAGGGCGGCGGGGGACGGGCGACGGAAGGCACGGGCGCGAACTGCGCCCGCGATCTCGGCGTCGGCTGGAAGATCTCGCCGTCGCTCCGGGTGAAGGCGGGCGAGACTATCACCGTTGCCGACATCGAGGGACCGGGCGCGATCCAACATATGTGGATGACGCCGACCGGCAACTGGCGGTGGAGCATCCTACGCATCTACTGGGACGACGAGGAAACGCCGTCCGTGGAGTGCCCGGCGGGCGACTTTTTCGCGATGGGCTGGGGATCGTTCGCGCCGCTCGTTTCGATTCCGGTGTGCGTCAATCCCGGATCGGCGTTCAACTGCTACTGGGAAATGCCGTTCCGCTCCCGCTGCCGGATCACCTGGGAGAATATCGCGCCCGACGACATGATCCTGTACTATCAGATCGATTACGCCCTGACCGAGGTACCCGAGGACGCCGCGTATTTCCACGCGCAGTACCGTCGCACGAATCCCCTGCCGTATAAAAACGTATACACGATTCTGGACGGCATACAGGGGCACGGACAGTTCGTCGGAACCTACATGGCGTGGGGCGTGAACAACACCGGGTGGTGGGGCGAGGGCGAAATCAAGTTCTACCTCGACGGCGACACCGATTATCCGACCAACTGCGGCACCGGCACGGAGGACTACTTCTGCGGGTCGTATAATTTCGAGAACCAGGTCACGAAGCAGTATCAGGAATATTGCACGCCGTATGCGGGACTGCATCAGGTGATCCGCCCGGACGGGGTGTACCGCTCGCAAACGCGCTTCGGCATGTACCGCTGGCACATCCCCGACCCGATCCGCTTCGAGACGGACCTGCGCATCACGATGCAAGCGTTGGGCTGGCGCAACGGCGGGCGGTACCTGCCGCTCCAAGACGACATCGCCTCCGTCGCCTACTGGTACCAGACGGAGACGCACGCCCCGTTCCCCGCTCTGCCCGATAAAGACGGTCTGGAAGTGATCTAAAACATCATGGACCACGCCGCCGAACGGGACCGCTTGCGAAAACGCATCCGGGTTTTCCTGTGGGTCTTCGTCGTCGGGTTGGTGCTGAGCGGCGTGACGGCGTTCCCGCTCGTCCCGGAAGTGAACCTGCTCGCCCGCTGGCTCGGCGCGTCGGGCGATCCCTCGCAGTACACAGGTCTTGCCCGCTGGATCGCGACCGTGCGGGTCGGGTTGAACGACGCCGACGCCCGGTACCCGTTCCTATTCTATGGCACGGACTGGCTGGCGTTCGGGCATCTGGTCATCGCGCTATTTTTCGTCGGACCGCTCCGCGACCCGGTGCGCAACGTCTTCATACTTCAGGCGGGCGTCGCCGCATGCGTTCTCGTTCTCCCGCTCGCGCTGATCTGCGGTCCCCTGCGCGGCATCCCGTTCTACTGGCAACTGATCGATTGCTCGTTCGGCGTGTTCGGCGTGATACCGCTCCTGTACTGTTTACGCGATATTCGCCGGTTGGAACATCTCGAACGCCCAGAAGGGTCAGTTTCTCGCTGAGACAGGAATCCTCAGTCCTGCCGGACTCTCGTCATTTTGTCGGTGGTGTCGGGGGCGGTTGTGCCTGTTGCTTCCGTTTTGCCAGGAAATCCGCCGGGGGCGTTGCCGCGACGAACCTTTCGTCGGACTTGTGGGAGTTTGTATCGTTCTTTTTCTCGCCACACCCAGATCCGACTGACAGCAACAAAATTAGACTGATAGGCGTGATCCATTGGAAAGTTTGCTTGCTTGAAATCATGTTCTGCGTCTCCTGTGGTGTCCCCGCCCGCACAATACGGGCGGGTCGATACTCGCTTCCTCTACTTGCGCGAGGCGTCCCACATATTCTTGTCGGGTTGACCGTCCGGGTCGGGATTCGTCGCTTCCGGCTTCATGGCTTTCACATGCCCATCGACGAACGCGAAGTTGGTCATTGTCGCATGCGCCGCTGTTACGGTTCCTCTTTTGCCTTTAGGCCACGGTTCCGTCGATTTCCCATTCGGGGTCTCGCCGGGTCCGAACCACCCGTCCATCCAATCGACTCCCGTGA
>JACMMA010000883.1 GCA_014379275.1 Armatimonadota bacterium
CATCGCGATAAGAAATGGCATTTATTTTCCTCCCCGGACTTCGAGAATGGCTTGTTGCGCCCGTCCGTACAGGTTGAGCCGTGTGTTACGCAGATACGCGGGCAGGGCGTCCGCGCCGCTCTTTTTCAGTTCCCCGAGTTGGACGGCGAGCGCGTTCAGCGTTTCGATCTCCGCCTGCGCGTTCAGCGTTTCGATCTCGACCGCGCGTTTGGACTGCACGATCTTCTGGTCCGCCGACGCCTGCGCGAGGCTGATGTCGGACGACACGTGGTTGTGCGCGGTGTTGATCGCGGCGAGTGCGGATTCGACCTCGGCGGGCGGGTCGATCCCGGTGATCAGCGAGGCGTCCAGAGTGATCCCGTACCGGGCGACGGACGACAGGCACTCTTTTTCCATGTGCTCGTTCAGGTCGCGCAGGTTTTTGCGCAGGTCGTTGATGGAAACGCCGGTCACGATGCTGGCGTCGGTCGGCTGGGACCCGAGTACGGTAGTCTCGGCGGACGCGTCCGGTGCCTCGAAGTTGGCGATACGTTCGCGCAACACCGAGATGAAGTAGCCCATCACGTGCAGAAATGGCTGCTTGACCCCGAACAGGTACGCGTACAGATTCCGCTCGGAAACGCGGTAACGGATTTGCCCGTTCAAGCCGGTATTGAGTTGATCCTTCGTGACCGCTTCGAGCATCTGCCCGTTGCTGTTCGCCGTCGGCGTTTCGGAGTCGAACGCCATGTTGATCGTCTGCGTCGCGATGGAGACTTTATAGATGCGCTCCCAGGGCCATTTGAAATACGGTCCGCCCGCCGGGATCACACGCACCTGTGGGTATTTATAGCGCTCCTGTTGCTCGGGGCGCAAAAACTCCGCGATGGGGTCGTCGAGCGTGGTGACGTTCGGGATCCGCTCCGCGCGCCCGAAGATGGTTTTTACCGCCCGCTCGTTCTGGTTGACCGTATAAAGTCCGGCGACCAGATAGCGGACCAGAAACCAGAGGGCAAAGCCGAAGACCATGCCAAGGATAACGTTCATAATAAACACCCGTCCTTTGTGGTGTCGTGGGGAGGCGTACGCTCCTGCGCTCCGAGTAAAATATTCTCACACAAAATTGCCCGTCTTTCCAGAGCGAAGTGTACGATTACATAGGGGACGGTCGCGGGGGTATTTCACCGATGACCACTTCGCCGATTCCCCTAGGAAACGTCCCCTATAGAACGGACACGGGAGTAAATAAATAGTTGCCGCCCTTTTTCCCCGCGCTTCGGCGCCTGGCGGACAACAAACGGAGCTGATTCCGGTACTAACTCTACGTGACTATCCCGACGGACCCAAATAATGCCCACTTTGATCTTCTCTATGACGCCCATGCCGATTGGCTCTTTCGGCTCTGCTTGCGTTTGTGTGGCTACTGCCATGCCGAGGCGGAGGATCTGGCGCAAGAGGTATTGGTGGCTGTCTTCCAATCCCTGCCACGGTTCGCGGGTCGTGCGCGATTGACTACGTGGATGTATGCCGTTGCGATTCGCACCCGGCGTAAGCATCTGTCCCGCCGTCCCCCTGCGTCAGTTTCGTTGAGCACGGCGAATGGGAGTGCCGCGCCGACGACCGAGTTGGAGGATCGCTTGACCCGCATCGGCGTGGAAGCCGCCCTGATTGCGCTCCCCGATACGCTCCGGGAATCGTTCGTGCTAGTCAAGGCGGAGGGACTTACCCACAAAGAAGCGGCTCATCTCCTGGGCATACCAATGGGAACAGTCCAAGCCCGCGTACACGAAGCGGCACGCCGTTTACGCATCGCTCTTTCCGAGGAGGAAAACCAATGAACTGTCCTGGCTCCGATAAGATCTCCGACCTGTTGGATGGTGCCGTATCGCCACTCGAAGCATGGCACCTGCGCCGCCACATAAGCCGTTGCGCCGATTGCGCCTACGAATTACGGAAGGAGGAACAACTACGCGACCGCGTCCGTTGTATCGGTGTACCGATCAAGGCACCGGCTTTGTTGCGGAATCGGGTCGCCGCCGTAGTCCTGACCCACGCGCACACTCCCGTAAGGCAACGAAACCGCTCTCCCGCGCGATGGGTTGTATCTTCGATCGTGGCTGGTTGCCTTACTCTGGGGTTGGTCTATTTCATGTCCGGTTCTCGGTCATTACGTCCGCGACCTGCCTATGCGCAAGTCGTCCGTGCGATGGATCAAATACAGACTGCCCGTTGGCAGGAGGAGTTTTCCACGTACAATACAGGTACCGGCAAAAGTACGGATTTCACACTGCGCCAGTTCGCACGCCTGAACCCGCCGACGTTACTGACGGAGTTCCCTGGTGGCAGGGATCGATTACAGACGATGGAGACGGAGTGGGAAAGCGGACTGAGAACAGACAAGTCAGAGGATATTGCGGCACGAAAGAGGCGGTTACGGGAACATATCCTGCGGCGTCTCATCGCCCCGGAGTCGTTAGGCAAAGGACCGAACGCCTGGCAGAGTGAAAAGGTGACGGTAAACGGGAAAACACTCTTTCGTTTCACCGCGCGAATGGGTAGAGCGAGCCAGCCACACGGGGGAACGAAGTTGACCGCTCCCGGCTATCGTAGCACGCTCTGGGTGGACTCGGCGACACTTCGCGTCGTGCGATCCGAGCAAGAATACTACGATGGGCAGAGTCATACTCGGACGACCGGGAGTAACTTCGAATACGATTTGCCCCTGCCCGCCAATCGGTTTCCGAAGTGAGGTACTATGCACAAATGCAAGACGAGCGGGAGTGACAGCACTCCCGTTAGGAAGGCGACGATCATAGACACTCTACAACGCAAAACACTTACCGCTGCCATTGACGCCCTGATCCGGCAGAGCAGTGCGGAGATGGTCGCTGTCGCTTTTCATGATCTGGCGACGGGCGACGAAGTGATGATCCGCGCCGAGGAGCGCGTCCATCCGGCGAGCACGATCAAATTGGCGGTACTCGCCGAAGCGTTCCACCAGGCGCAACAGGGCGGGGTGCGGCTCGATGAACGCATTCCGCTCAACTACACCTTCACCAGCAACGGACCCGGTGCGCCGCCGTTCACGCTCACGACCGACCTCGACAGTGAAAAGACGCTGTACGACCGCCCCGGCGACAGCGAGACGATCCGGGAGTTGTGCCGCCTGATGATCGTGCGCAGTAGCAATCTCGCGACGAACCTGCTCTACGACCGATTAGGCGTAGACGCCGTGAACGCCTACATGCGCGAAGTCGGCGCGGGCGACCTGCTTCTGCGGAACCACTTACAGGACATTAAGGCGTTCCAGACGGGCGAGACGAACCTCGCGAACGCCCGCGCACTCGCCGATCTGCTGACCCGACTGGCGGAGAAGAGGCTGGTTTCCGAAGCGGCGTCGGAGGAGATGATCGACATACTGCGCGGACAGGAGTTCAAGGAGGGCATTCCCGCCGGTCTTCCGCCCCATACCCCGGTCGCACACAAGACCGGAAGCTTCACACGTATCTACCACGACGCGGGCATCGTCTACCCGCCGGGCGACCGACCGCCATACGTATTGGTCGTGCTGACGAAAGGCATCGCCGATATTACGGAGGTACAGAAACTGGTCGCCGAAATCTCCGAACGTATCTATACCGCGGCGATCGCTTTGTGAACGTTTTCCCTCGCGGTAAGCCCTCCGTCCGCGATTTAGCTACCCAAACGGTGCCTCGAACCGGGAATACTGCTTTGTGCTACGATGCTACGGTCCCGACGGGCGTCTGGGATGTGTGAGGCTCGCGGAATGTTTTCGCGTAGGCAATCGCGCAGAGCAGGGTCAGGACGGCAGGCAGCAGGAAGACGGGCGGCCAGTTCGTTTTGCCGTCCACTGTGAATGCCTGCTGAATTGAGCCGCAAAAAAGAGTCCCCAGAAAGTTGCCGAACCCGAGTGTCACCAGGGTCAAAAGGCTCTGTGCACTGGCGCGAATGTCGCGCGGCGCGACCCGGTCCACGTATAACTGCTGCACCACGAGCACGAATGCGTAACCGAAACCGTGCAGACCGAGCGACAACACGACAAGCCACACCGGCTTTTGCAGGGCGAAGATCAGGTAGCGTAACGGCCAGGCGAGCGAACCGATCAGCAGGCACCATTTCATTCCTTTTTTCGGCAGCCATAGCGGCAACAGAATAGACAAAGCGACGATCTCTGTGACCTGACTGATGCTTTTCACGACCGGCACGAACTGGTTCGGGATACTCAGATCTTGCAGAAACGGGGCGGAGAGGAGGTAAAAGAACTGGAATTCGGTCGCCGCGATGAACGATATGATCAGAAACGTGGTGAAGCCGGGGATCGTTTTGAACATCCCGAACGCCTTGCGGAACGCCAGCGGGTCCGCCCGCTCGCCCGCCTTAACCGCCACGGCAACTTTCGGCGGCGCCGCGGGCAGAAACAGGACGAAGACCGCCATGCACAAACCCAGGATGGCGGTGAGCGCGAGTTCCGAAATAACGCCCGTCTTGCCGGTCGAATCGAAACCGGCGACCGGGATGAGGCCCAGCCGCAAAAACGCGGCGGCGATCCAGCCGATACTTCCCAATGTCCGTATGACGGCGAAAATACGCTCCCGCACGGCCTCGCTGGTGGCGGCCCGCTCGATCTGCGCGAACGCGATACTGTTGGTGATGCCGAGACTCGGCGCGAACAATAGCGACCAGACAAACATCCCCCCGGTGAGGCTTTCGACGGTGGTTTGCTGAGCGGTCCACCAGGCGACCCCCGCCGCCAGGAATTGTGTCAGCGCGAGAAACCACGGCCCGGGCATGAAGCGGTCTACCAGCTGACCGCCGAGTACGGGGCTTAGAATACATGCCAGCCAGAAGGCGGAATAGACGGCGCCGATCTGCACTGGGGCGACGCCGCGTTCGGCGAGCGTGCCGGACAAAACGGGCATCCAGGCGCCCCAGATGGCATACTCGAAGAACATCATGCCGCCTAGCAACAGGTAAACAAGCAGCGGGGAGTGTGTGGCGGTAGGGAGGGGGTCAGAGGCGTTATAATCTCGAATGGGCACTGCGCGGGATTCCTTTTCCGTCGCC
>JACMMA010000884.1 GCA_014379275.1 Armatimonadota bacterium
ATTTTAGCAGAACGAAGTGAGAACCGTGTCGGCAATTATTGCGGAACGGAGTACGAAGTTGCGGGGCTATCGCAGGTGTTGTCGCAGTTGTGAGGGTGTCATGCCGGTCACGCGGCGTACTTGTCGTGAGAGATGGGTCTGATCAGCGAAGCCGGAGCGATGCGCTACCTCAGCGACGGTCATTGCTGGGCTGTGTTGTAGCCAGTGTCGCGCCCGATTTACCCGCTGCTCTAAAACATACTGGTGCGGAGAAAGGCCGACCGAGCGTTTGAAGGAACGTATGAAGTGATAGGTGCTTATACCGGCAACCCCAGCCATGTCCGCGACCCGGATCTCCCGGTGTAAGTTCTCCTGCACGTATTCGGTGACCCGGCGGATCGCCCCCTTCCCCAGCCCGCCGGCAGCCGCAGAGTGTTCCTCACGCATGAGAGGACGCGCGTTGAAGTGACGGAGCAGATGCACGGCGAGGTAGGAACCGAGGGCGTCCGTGGCTATCGTGTCCGCCCACCGTGATTCCCGAACCTCCTGGTGGATTGCGGTCAGGAGGCGTAGCGTTTGCGGATCGGACAGGGCGGGACGCTCACACAGCTCGACGTCACTGCGCTCCTTCCCCGTTTCCAGCGCGAGTCGCTCCAGCAGTGACCAGGACAGGTTGACATGTACCAGATGGACCGGCTCCTCCCATGTCCACAGATTCGCCTCATAACCGGGATCGAGGCTCGCCTCTCCCCGCTTCAAGGCGGCTCGGGTATATCGGCTCCCGCGCCGCCGCCCCAGATCGAAACCCGGTCCCAGACAAAGGGATACGAAGTGCCAGCCATACGGGATGACGGCAAGTTCGCCCGGTCGATGGTGCCGCTCCTTCACTTCCACAAAGCGCGGCAGAGTGACGGGGATAGGAACCGTGTGATCGTCGGTTTGCACATGTAAATAAACAAAAAGAGCAGGCAAAAGTGCCTGCTCTTTTCCGGGGTAGTGTTCCAGAAACGAATTAACGTTTGCTGAACTGGAATCCACGGCGCGCGCGTTTGCGTCCGTATTTTTTCGATTCCTTGACACGCGGGTCTCGGGTCAGGAAGCCGTTGCGGCGAAGCACCGGGCGCAGTTCCGGGTCGGCTTCGATCAGTGCCTTGGAAATGCCGTGACGCACCGCGCCCGCCTGGCCGGACACGCCACCGCCAAGTGCCTTCACCATAACGGTATAGCGACCTTCTGTCTGCGTCGCGCGAAACGGCTGCGAAAGCAACGCTTCGAGCGTAGCGCGGCGGAAGTATTCCTGCGCCGTGCGGTTGTTTACGGTAATCGTGCCGTCACCGGGCATCAGCCAAACTTTGGCAATGGCGTTCTTGCGTTTGCCGGTCCCGTAGTGTCGAGTTGTATCTGCCATCGTTTAGCCTTGCGCCTCCGCGGTCGTCGTGGTGGCTGCCTTTCGTTTTTCCATCCCAATGATTTGCGCTTCGTGTGGATGCGTATCGCCCTTGTAAACACGCAATTTCTTCAGCATCGCGGCGCCGAGTTTGTTGTGCGGGAGCATACCCTTCACAGTGCGGTAGATCGCATATTCCGGTCGCTTTTCGAGCAACTCGCCCTTCGGGACCGAGCGGATACCGCCCGGATAAAGCGTGTGCCGGTAGATGGGTTCCATCGGCTTATTGTTGCCGGTGTAAACGGCGCGCCCCGCATTCAAAATAATGACGTGGTCGCCGGTATCGATATGGGGCGTGAAAATCGCCTTGTGTTTACCGCGCAAAAGTTTGGCGACATCTACACACAACCGACCGACCGATTTACCGGTAGCGTCAATTATATGCCAGTCGCGTACTACCTCCGCCGGTTTGGCGGAAAAAGTCTTATTCATTTAGGCTTTCCTGTTATCTTTCTCCGTCCCGTCCGGCGCGGCGAATTCGCCATCTACCCCCGGTCGGGTAAAACGTATTCCATCATAATGTACGCGCATCAGGGTCAATCCCCGTGCGGGTGCGACAGCAGGACACTGCGTCCGGTCGCGGGCATCACGAACCCTTGCCACATCCGCCGGGCTGATCTTGCCCAGTCCGACCAGTTGCAAAGTCCCGATAAACGCTCTCACCTGTTGTCGCAGGAAAGCATTCCCGCGCACCGTTATCCGCAGGATCTCGCCCTGCTTCTCGACGGCGATCCGCTCGACGTTGCGTTTCGTCGAATTACCCGGCAAATCGGGTAACCCGAACGTCGCGAAATCATGCGAACCGGTCAATTCCGCCGCCGCCGCGTTCATCGCTTCCAAATCGAGCGGCGCATGCACATACCAGGCGAACCGCCCCATGAGCGCGGACGGGTCATCCCGGTTGAGTATCGTGTACCGGTATGTTCTCGCGGTCGCCGAAAAGCGTGCGTGAAACGAACCGTCTACGATCTCCGCATTTTTCACAGTCACGTCATTCGGCAGTTCACCGTTCAACGCCCAGCAGATCCGATGCGCCGGCACATGCCACCCGGTATCGAAATGAATCACCTGCCCGGTCGCATGGACTCCGGCATCCGTTCGCCCCGCCCCATGGACACGTGACTCGCTTCCCGCCATTTTGGCGATGGCTTTTTCGAGTGTGCCCTGCACTGTTCGGAATCCCTCGGCTTGCGCCTGGAACCCCGCGAACTCCGTACCGTCGTACTCAACCGTCAATCGGAAGCGGCGCACCGTGTTAATCCGTGACGAACTGGATCATCACTATCGGCGCGGCATCTCCCCGGCGAACGCCGACGCGTGCCATGCGGGTGTAACCGCCCGGACGTTCCGTGAATTTCGGCGCGATCACGGTGAACAATTCCTTGACGATGGACTCGTCATCCGAACTGTGTCCGCCGATTTGTGCGCGAACGATGCGGCGCGAGTTAACGGAATCGTCGTTCTTCGCGCGGGTGATCAACTTCTCGATCAGCGGGCGGATTTCTTTCGCCCGCGCCTCGGTTGTTTCTATCTGCTTGTAAATAATGATTGAGCGGAGCAACCCTTTGATGAGTGCTTGACGCTGATCCGACGGCAATCCAAACTGCCGTCCGCCAATACGGTGTCGCATTGTTTTCTTTCCTTTTTAATATGACCACAGAGACACGGAGTTCACAGAGACTGTAGAATATCCGAGGGTCCGAAAAATCAATTTTCTTCTCTCTGTAGACTCCGTGTCTCTGTGGTTAAATCCTACTCAGCGTCTTCTTCGTCATCGTCATCGAAACCGTATTCGCCGTCACTGTCTTTCAGCGATAGCCCCAGTTCCGTCAGCTTTTCTTTCACTTCCGTCAGTGACTTCTTGCCGAAGTTTCGGATGTTCATCAAATCGACTTCCGAAATCTGCGTCAGTTCCCCGACGGTGAGTATGTTCGCCTTCTTCAGGCAGTTATAAGTACGGACCGAGAAATCCAGTTCCTCGATACGAGCATCCGGCGCATTGCCCGCCAGTATACCGCCGCCGACCAGCGAGGGCGAGAACCGACGACCGCCTTCCGGGAACTCCACGAAGCGCAGGAAGTAGTCGGACAACAACTGTGCGGCGCGGGAAACAGCTCGTGCCGGTTCGATCGTACCGTTCGTTGTGACTTCGATCGTCAGTCGCTCGTAGTCCGTGCGGTTACCGACGCGGGTCGGGTCCACGGTATAGTTCACCTTGCGGATCGGACCATAGGCTGCCGGCACCTGAATCTCACCGATGACCTCGGTACGATTCACGGATCGCTCGGGGATCACGTAACCGCGTCCCTTCTCGACTGTCAGTTCCATGTACAGGCTGGTCGCCTCGTCCGAGATCGTCGCGATGTAGCAGTCCGGGTTCGCGATCTCAATATCGGGCGGGCAGAGAACGTCCGCTCCGGTAATGCGACCGGCACCGCGCGCTTCGATTCGGACGACGTGCTTTCCGTCTTTCGCCGGAGTTTCCGTTAGCTCCTCATCTTCGTCATCGCCGCCCTCATAAATTTTAACAAACAGATTCTTCAGGTTCAGAAGAAGTTCCGTCGCATCCTCTTTAATGCCGGGGATCGTCTGGAACTCGTGCTGAACGCCATCAATTTTAACCGTGGTAATCGCTGCACCTTCGATGCTCGAAAGCAACACCCGTCGAAGCGAGTTCCCCAGTGTCACACCGAGTCCGGGCTCAAGCGGTTCAACAACAAACTTGCTGAAGGTCGCTCCCGATTCCAGAGTTTCAATGCGCGGCGTTACCGTTTCCATCACTGCCATACGTGTTCTCTAAGTCCTTTCGCGGAAGGAGACACCTGCCGGGCGGCACCCGATTGCCCCGCCCCGTCTTTCCCGCTGTTCCCCAAAAACCCAACCGCAAACATTAGCGAGAATAGAACTCGATGATGATCTGTTCTTGAACTTCGGAGTCTACCTCGTCGCGTTTCGGCGCAGCAATCACTTTCCCGGTGAATTGATTGTTATCCACGGAAAGCCACTGTGGGATGCGTGCCGCGCTACCCATCGCCGCTTGAATGGCGGGGATGCGTCGGGCATCTTCAACGACGGTGATAGTTTCGCCGGCACGTGTTTGATAGGACGGGATATCTACCTTCTTGTTGTTTACAAGGAAGTGACCGTGATTGACAAGCTGACGTGCCTGGGCACGGGACGCGGCGAAGCCGAGCCGGTATACGACGTTGTCGAGGCGCATTTCCAGAAGTTGGAGCAGGTTTTCACCCGTAACGCCACGTCGACGCGTTGCTTCGGCGACGTAGTTGCGGAACGGTCCTTCCAGCACACGGTACATCTGGCGCATCTTCTGCTTTTCGCGCAGCTGAGAACCGTACGTAGTGACTTTCGCGGGACGGCCTGTTTGACCATGCTGACCGGGGGGTTGGACGACGCCGCCATTCTGGCGACGCTCGACAGCGCATTTCTTGCTGTAGCATCGATCGCCTTTCAGAAACAGTTTCTGACCGGCACGGCGACACTGGCGGCAACGTACGTCGCCGCTCACCGAGTTTGGTGCGGATTTACTCATAAAGCCTTTCTTCCTCCCTATCGCGGCAGTTTCAGCCGGTCCGATAGGTTTACGAAACAAATTGTTTCAAACACTAGTTGCTCCATCCCCCTATCTTGGGGGAGCCGGAGCGGCAGGATTTTGTCTGCCCGTAAATTTTCTCGCGTAAGAATTCCCTCCGACTCCCCCCATCGGGGGGTGGAGGGGGATGCCGTCTCACACGCGGCGGCGTTTAGGGGCGCGGCAACCGTTGTGCGGTAGCGGCGTCACGTCGCGAATCAGACTCACTTCGAGGCCGACCTGTGCAAGAGCGCGGACCGCGGTCTCACGACCGGAGCCAGGTCCTTTGACATACGCTTCGACACGCTTTAAACCATGCTCCTGAGCGCGGCGTGCAGCGGCTTCGGCGGCAAGTTGCGCCGCAAACGGCGTGCCTTTTTTCGTGCCTTTGAAACCGACCTGCCCTGCCGACGACCAGGAAATTGTCTCACCCTTGACATCGGTCAGAGTAATAATCGTATTGTTGAACGTGCTGGAAATATGAGCGATGCCCTGCGCGATGTTTTTTCGCACCTTCGCCGCTTTTTGTCGTGCCGCTTGCGCGGCAGTAAGTTTACGTGCCATTAGTTGCTATCGATCCTATTTCTTTTTCTTCTTCGCGCCAACGGTGCGCTTAGGACCCTTGCGCGTCCGGGCGTTCGTCGAGGTGCGCTGACCGCGCACTGGTAAACCGCGGCGATGGCGGATGCCTCGATACGATTGAATCTCTTGCAGACGGCGGATATTCATCGCGATCTGACGGCGCAGGTCACCTTCGACGCGATATTCGCGTTCGATGATCTCACGCAGTCGTGCGACCTGCGCTTCCGTGAGTTCGGAAACGCGGGTTCGCAGATCAATCTCCGCTTGCCCCAGAATTACCCGACCGTTCGCCAACCCGATGCCGAAAATATCCGGCAATGCATACTCGACCCGCTTATCTCGCGGCAGGTCAACGCCCGCAATACGTGCCATATTCTAACTTCCTAACCTTGCCGTTGCTTGTGCTTCGGGTTTTTGCAGATCACGCGGACGACGCCTTCTCGCTTGATCACCTTGCACTTATCGCAGATTTTTTTAACCGATGCTCGTACTTTCATGATTGTCTCCGTACCTTACTCTCACCCCTCTTAAAAGAGAGGAATTGAGTGTGAGGGCTATATTTATTTGTACCGATACAGGATACGCCCGCGCGTCAGGTCATAGGGGGACAACTCCACCAGAACCCTGTCGCCGGGAAGAATACGAATGAAATTCATCCGGATTTTGCCGGACACGTGTGCTAAAACTTCGTGACCTGACTCCAATTTGATCTTGAACATGGCATTCGGCAAGTTTTCCGCAATTACGCCTTGCACTTCGATACCTTGCTCTTTACCATCGTCCGCCGGTTCCGGTGCAGGTCCACCGCCACCGCCGCCCGGGCGTCCCCCGCCGGGTCGTCCACCACCGGGGCGCCCCCCGCCGGGACGACCGCCG
>JACMMA010000170.1 GCA_014379275.1 Armatimonadota bacterium
CCGATGCAACTGCGGTACAAAGTCTTCATCATCGACGAAGCGCACCAACTCTCGTCGGACGCCAAAGACGCGTTCCTGAAGACGCTGGAAGAGCCGCCCGCGAACGTCGTGTTTATCCTGGCGACCACGGAGCCGCAGGCGATCCCGATCACGATCCGCTCCCGGTGCCAGCAGTTCGACTTCAAGCGCGGCTCGATGGCGGAAATCACGTCGCGACTGCGTTACGTTCTGGACTGCGAAGGCGTTTCGTACACCCCGGACGCCGTTTCCCTGGTCGCACGGGGCGCGGAAGGCTCGTACCGCGATTCGCTCTCTCTGCTGGAACAGGTTTTAGCGTTCACGCCGACACAGGTCACCGCCGTCGATGTCGAAACGGTTCTCGGCTCGCTGGACGCGGAAATGCTCAGCAAAGTGGTGTACGCCGTGTCGGAGCGCAACGCCCCGGAAACGTTCGCCCTCGCCGGTCAGATTTTGGACGCGGGCAAGGAAGCACGGACCCTGCTCCGAACCCTTTCGCTCCACTTCCGCGACCTGATGCTGGTATCCGTGGGCGGTCCTGCCGTCGCCGCCGAAATGACGCCGGATGAAGTCCAGCGTTTGCAAGCCGAGGCGCGATTGTTCACGCCACCGCAGATGATGAAGGCGATGGACATTCTGAATGAGGCGCAGGGCGAAACGCGCTGGAACAATCAGCACCGCCTGCTCACCGAGCTGACGTTCCTGAAGCTGATGAACCTGGGCGGGAATCCGGGCGAAGGGCGCGAATTCCTGACCGCGCCGATCGTGTTCGCGGAAGGGGCGCACACGAACGGCGTGTCCGGGTCGCAACTGGTTTCCCCACCGGCTCCTCCTACTCCGCGGGTGATTACGCCACCGCCGGTGCCGGTCGTGGTTTCGGTGCCCGCGCCAGTTGTCGTGGAAACTGTTCCGCAAACGGTAGCCCCGGGTGCCGCCCCCCCGCCCCCCGCAGACGACGTTCGTCCAATACTGGGGGAGCGAGAGGGGAAGCACGATGACATCCTGTTCGCGGCGGCGCCCGGGATTTTGGCCTCCTCAGATGTTGCCGAAGTCGCCCCGTCCTACTTCGCCGCCGATCCGATCCCCGACGATGACGAGATCGAGGATTACGGCTTCCCACCTATCGGCGATGACGACGCACCCGATGATCTTTCCGATACGCCCACTTTCGTCAAATCGGTCGTCGCTACCGCCGCTGCGGTGGCAACCGCGGACCCGGTTGCGGAACCCGTCGCGGAAGCGGAACCGCCCGCCGACACGGACGAGTGGAAACTTTTCGCCGATGATCCGCAACCGGGTCCGGGGCTGTTTGATGACGCCTCCGTACCGGTCGCAAAGTTAGAACCTCCGCCAACGCCTACTCCCCCAGAACCGGGAACCGGGGAGACGCAAAACGACCCACGTTTCCCTACGTCGAGAGAGAGGACCCAGCAACCTCCCGCCCTCTCTCTCGAAAACGCGGAGGAAATAGCGGTAGCACGGGGAATACAGGCAATCCCGGTTCCGGCGCAGACAGTCCCGGCTCGGGTAGCCTCTTCGATCTCTGACGAGGGGGACGACGGCGGCCCGCCGGTGACCATCGCGCAGGTGCGGCAGGTATGGGCGACATTCCTGAGCCGCACCGAGCGGATTTCGCAAGGAACCTACCGCTCGCTCAAAATGGCGCAAGCCGAACCGACACAGGTCGTCGGTCGTGTGGTGATCATCACGTTCCATAACCGACAGTGGTACGAGATGCTCGACGATAACCCGAAGGTGCAGGCGTTCATCAAGAAATTGCTCGCGCATGTCCTGCAACGGGAGGCGATCGGGGTACGTCTCGAACTGGACCCGACCATGGTGGTTCAGCCGCGACGGACACGGGTTTCGGAGTCGCGCGATAACAAGAAACGGTACGACCGGATCGCCGCGATCACCGCACAAGATACGGTCGTGCCCGCTTACACGGAAGTGACCCCGACCCCGGCACCGTTCGGGTTTAGCGGGGGGCAGAGTGCTCCCGCGACGACTTCGCCCGCTCCCCTGCCCGCCGCCGCGTCCGCATATGGTAATCTCGCTCCCGCTCCTCTGCCGCGGGAGCGTCCGTCGTTCAGCCGGGAGTCCGCGCCGGAGACGCCCTACCGGGCGCAGCCGGACGCGCCGTTGTCCATGTCCGCCACCGACAAACGCGCTATCGCACTCGCCGAGCCGCTCGTCCAGGAAGTTTTGACCGTGTTCGGCGGCGACATCGTTCTCGATTGATGCGGTATACTTTGCACAAAACCGGCGGGTCCATCCCGCCAAACGGAGAAAATAGAACTATGGCAAACCCTTTCAAGAATATGGGCGGCGGTAAACCGGCACCAATGCCGGGGGCGGGCGGCGCAGGCGGCGGCGCGGGCATGCAGGCGATGCTGCAAAGCATTCAGACGAAAATGCTCGCGGACGCGGAAACGATGAACGAGCGTCTCGATGCGGAGCGCATCGAGGCTTCCTCCGGCGGCGGGATGGTGTCGGCGGTTGTCACCGGACACGGCGATATTATCTCGATCAAGATCGATAAAGAGTGCGTGGACCCGGAAGATGTCGAGACACTCGAAGACCTGGTAACGACGGCGGTGCGCGCGGCACTCGAAAAAGCGGACTTGCTCAAAACCGAGGAGCAGAAGAAGCTGATGCCCGCCGGGCTCCCCAATATGCCAGGACTTTCCGGTCTTTTCGGCGGCTAGATTTCCGTTGTTTGTTTCTTTGTCCTGCCCGGACGGGGGCAACCTTACGTTGCATCGTTGGACCTGCGGTGCGAGGTTCTGTTTGGCTTTCCCGGAGACTTTTCCCGCGAATGCGCCGATTCCGCTTCACACTCCGTGTGTGAAGCGGAATCGGCGCATTCGCGGGAAAACAGCACGGGGTCAAGTGTAGCAAGACTCCCTAGCACCGCAGGTACAACGATGCAACGTAAGGTTGCCCCCGTCCGGGCAGGACAAAGAAACAAACAACGGAAATCTAGCCGCCGAAAAGACCGGAAAGTCCTGGCATATTGGGGAGCCCGGCGGGCATCAGC
>JACMMA010000171.1 GCA_014379275.1 Armatimonadota bacterium
GCCGCCTTGATCACGCTCGCGGTCGGAAAGACCGTCCCGGCGTTATACGAGACGGTCTCCCCCGACGCGCTACCGACCGCGCAAACGCCCAGAATCCCCCCGCCCAGCGTCGCCTCGATAGCGCCCAGTTCCTCCGCGAGCGATTCCACCGGTTACTCGCCGTCCTTTTTCATCTGCGGCGGCTTCGGCACCGACTTCTTAGGCGCCTTATCGATGTTCTGGATTTCACTCATCAATGTATCCATTCCCGTGGACGTTTTCGCCTCCAACGTCGCGATCCGCTCCTCGTCCGCCTTCAAACGCTCCGTGATCGTGTTCAACGAACCCGCCGCCTCGCCCTCGATATCGTCGGTGTCGTCCTCGATCAGGTACGGCGACGGTGCCGGGACGACGCCGTAATCGCCGGGCTGCGGCAACACCGCGCTCGGCAACCCACGTTCGCGCCGCGATTTCTGCTCGGAAGCGGTCGCGAAATCCAGCGTCTCCTGCCACTCATGCATCGGCTCGACCGTGGTGGACGACGACGGACGCGCCCGCGTTTCCGCCCAGTCGCGCAGTTTCTGAATCCCTTCCTGCATCGTCACCGAAAGCGGCACCGAATCGCGCATCGCCTGCACCATGTCCTCGTCGCCCACCTCGCGCTTCCCGTCGCTATACGCCGAGAACAACGCCGCGACAACGACCTGCTCGATCTCCGCCCCCGAATACCCCGCCGCGAGCCGCGCCAGGTTCTGCGTGTCGAACTTCAACACGTCGCGCCCGCGTTTGCGCAGGTGAATATTGAAAATCTCCTGTCGCTCGGGAAGCGCGGGCAAATCCACGAAGAAGATTTCGTCGAACCGTCCCTTACGCATCAGTTCGGGCGGTAGCTGCGAAACATCGTTCGACGTTGCGACGACGAAACACGCCGCCTTTTTATCCTGCAACCACGTGATAAACGTCCCGAACACCCGGCTGGTCGTCCCACCGTCCGAAAACGGCGACGATTGCGTCCCCGCGAAGCCCTTCTCAAGTTCATCGAGCCACAAAATGCAGGGCGAAACCGACTCCGCGGTCGCGATGGCCTTGCGCATGTTCTCCTCGGACGACCCGACAATTCCGGCGAAGATCTTTCCGACATCAAGGCGCAATAGCGGAATCCGCCACAGTGACGCGATGGATTTCGCGATCAGCGACTTGCCGCATCCCTGTACCCCGAGTAGTAAAATTCCCTTCGGCTCTGGCAAGCCGTACTTTTTCGCGTCCTCGTTGAACGACGTGGTGCGCTGCTCCATCCAGTTTTTAAGCAGGTCCATCCCGCCGACATCCGCGAACGAATCGCTGGCGCGGAAGTACTCCAGAATCCCGGACTTGCGGATGATCTGCTCCTTCTCCCCCAGAATAACATCAATATCGAAGCGGCGCTTCTCGACCAGCGACTTGGCAAACACGTTCTCCGCCTCGATGGAAGTCAACCCCGACGCGGATTTAAGGACCTGCTCGCGTTCCAGCGACGTCAGATTAACATTGATGCGCGTGTCACCGCGCACCGACTGAATGATGCTTTCCAGTAGCCGGTCTAGATCCTGTATTGTCGGTAGTTGATAATCGACGACAGTTATTTCCTTCTCCAGCTCAGGCGGTAGCTTGAGGAGGGGGGAAAGAAGCACCACTGTCTTATACGATTGTTTCAAGGCATAGACCAAGTCGCGCAGACGGCGTGTGACCGCGACATCGCCGATGAACGGGTGGAAGTCTTTGAGTACGAAAACGGTCTGGTCGGGCGCGTTGATGACATAGTCGAGCGCGGCTATCGGGTCTTTGGAGGCGAGGTTGCCCGCCATACCGGTCGTGAATGTCCAAACGACCATCTTTTTGCCACGGCGCTGGCACACTTCGCGGATGCTTTCTTCGACGCGTTTTTCTTCCCAGGAAACGATATAGATCAGGGGGTATCGGGCGCGAATCAGGTTTTCCAGCTCAACATCAACACTCGGGGGGGCATCAGCCACGGGCACGGTCTCCTACACACGGGGTTTATATCTTATTATACGCAAGCCGTGCCTTTTTCCTTCCCGCCTGCTAAGGGCGTTCGGTTATGGTGATTTCTTTTCTTTATGTCCTTCCCGGACGGGGGCAACCTTACGTTGCCCCCGTCCGGGAAGGACATAAAGAAAAGAAACTAAATATTCCTGGGAATTTTCCTTTCGTACAAAGGACAATTTGTACACGTTTTGTACACGCAGCCTGTGTAGCATGACGTCATACAAGCTTGGGAGCGCCGTCCTAGGAAGGTGCGCCTCCCGGCCGTGATTTACCTGAAGGAAAACTATAATGCATTCGAATATACGTCATGCCCATGTCTTCTCCGACGCCTCCCTCATCGGGCTTATCATGGTTGCCTTAATGCCGGTGGCTTTGCTAGATGTTGCCCTGGCACAGCAAGATGCCAAGTCTGTGGTCGCTGGGGCTAGTGTTACTAAGGGGGCGGTGTCCGTTTCCGATTCCGCGATTACGAGTGGGATGGGACGACTGATAACGGCTGGTGCCAGTGAGTTCAAGTTGCCTGCGCGGATAGGGGGCGACGGGAGCGCGGAAGTACATACGTGGTCCGGTAGTGCCTATAAGCCGGGATGCGCCCCCTTCCTGCAGGCATTGCTGCAAAGTGCGTTGACGGA
>JACMMA010000885.1 GCA_014379275.1 Armatimonadota bacterium
GACCGTTTGACCCGCCTGTACATTCCAGTGGCGGAGCGGCGAAAACGTCGTCACGCCCGCGCACAGGATCGGTGCGGCGGCTTTGATGTCGAGTGCGTCCGGGATGCGTAGTACGAAATGCTCTTTGACGATGATGTTCGTGGAATACCCGCCGAACGTGTTCGAACCGTCCGGCTTCATCGGCCCGTTGTACGTCGCGGTGAAGCTGTTCGGACCCTCGCAGTAGTTCTCCAACCCCTCCTGGCACGCGGCGCACGTCGCGCACGAGTCGACCATGCAACCGACCCCGACCAGATCACCCGCTGTATACTTCGTGGCACTCGCTCCGGTAGAAACTACCCTCCCGACAATCTCGTGACCCGGAAGGCAGGGATAGACCGTGTTACCCCATTCGTTCTTGACCTGGTGAATGTCGGAGTGGCACACGCCGCAGTAAAGAATGTCGATGACGACGTCGTCCGCTTCCGGATCGCGCCGCTCGAACTCGAACCGATGGAGCGACGAGAACTGATTCTCCGCCGCGTACCCTATGCTCTGTATCATAAAAATGCCTTGCTAAAACTGGAATGAGGGTTACTCGTTCTCGTGTACCCGCACTCTGTTTGTTTTTAACTGCCAAGACGCCGAGGTCGTCAAGACCGGAAGAGGGAGAAGAGATTAAACCACAGAGACATGGAAGATAGAACGATGACGACGGTTTCTCCCCGGTCGAACGATCCTTCTTTCAACCACGCGTCGGGCGGTGAAAGAAGAACGGGCGTTGCCCCGGTCCCCGTTCGGCGAGCAGATTTCTCGGCGGGTGGTGAAACTTTTCCCCGAAATAGTTGTACGTACAATTAGTGTCGTGCGATTGACCCAGAAACTCCGCCCTGAATCACTCCGAGCGGTGGGGCGGTACGTTTGACCGGTGTTCGCACGACCGGGGAGATTTTTTCATGGAAATCGGAATCGACAGTTTTGTAGCAATGCCCTCGGATAGTGGCGACGGTAACCCCATAAGTGGGGCAGACACGATGCGTCAGTCGCTGGAACGGATCGAACACGCCGATCAGGTGGGTCTGGACGTGTTCGGGATCGGGGAGCACCACCGGCGCGAGTTTCTCGATTCCGCTCCCGCCGTGATTCTGGCGGCGGCGGCGGCGAAAACGCGCCGTATCCGCCTCACCAGTGCGGTGACGGTGCTCAGTGCCGCCGACCCCGTGCGTGTGTTTCAGAACTTCGCCACGCTCGATCTGATTTCACAGGGGCGGGCGGAGATCGTCGTCGGGCGTGGTTCGTTCACCGAGGCGTTCCCCTTGTTCGGGTTGCAACTCAAAGATTACGACTCGCTTTTCGCCGAGAACCTTGATCTGCTTCTGCGCCTGCGTGGCGACGAACACGTTCACTGGTCGGGAAAGCATCGCGCCTCGCTCACCGGTCAGGGCGTTTACCCGAGACCGATGCAGGATCGGCTCCCGATCTGGTTAGGGGTTGGCGGAACGCCTGCCTCGTTCGTCCGCGCCGGATTGCTCGGGTTACCGCTCATGATCGCCATTATCGGCGGAGAAACGCACCGCTTTCGCCCCCTCGTCGATCTGTACCGGGAGGCGGGAAAGCGGGCGGGCCACTCCCCGGAAACGTTGAAAGTCGGCTTGCACTCTCTCGGATATGTCGCGGGGACGACGCAAGAGGCTGTCGCCGACTTTTTCCCCGGCTACGCCCGGATGTTCACCCGCATCGGCAAGGAGCGGGGCTGGCAACCCGTGACGCGTGCCGGGTTCGACGCCCAGATGGCTCCCGAAGGAGCGATTCTGATCGGGAGTCCCGAAGAAGTAGTTCAGAAGATCGCCCGCCACAGCGAGGCGTTGGGCGGTATCTCGCGCGTGTCCCTCCAGATGGACGTTGCGGATCTGCCCCACGCGAAACTCATGCGCTCCATCGAACTGCTCGGCACGTTAGTCGCCCCCGCGCTACGTCCCGCGTTCGTTGCTCTCCCTTGAACGAACGCCGAATAATTTCGCCCCGTTTGCGGCTATAATATGCCCATGGACATTCTTTTCATCGGTGGCACCGGTCTTATCTCTACCGCTACGGCGCGGAAACTCATCGCGGACGGGCATCAGGTGACCTGCTTCAATCGCGGCAAGTCGGAATCGCGGCTGGAAGAAGGCTCCTACGAAGTCATTCTCGGCGACCGCAAGGACTACGCGACGTTCGAGAATACGTTCTCCGATAAAACATTCGATGTCGTTGTCGACATGGTCGCGTTCTCGCCGGACGATACCGCATCGGCCATCCGCGCGTTCAAGGGGCGATGCGGTCAGTTCCTGCATTGCTCCACGGTCTGTGTTTACAGCGGACCGCCGACACTGATCCCGACCCCGGAACACGAGCCGTTCCATAGCATCGGGGGCTACGGAAAAAACAAGATCAAGTGCGAGGAAGCTCTCTTCACCGCGTACGAAGCGGACGGTTTCCCGGTGACGATCCTGCGCCCATCGCACTCCTACGGCGAAGGTGGCAACGTTATCCGCTCGTGGGGAAAACACGAAACGTTTCTGGACCGTGTGCGCAAAAACAAGCCCGTCATCGTCCACGGCGACGGCACCTCGCTATGGGCGTCGTGCCACGTCGACGATGTCGGGCGCGGTTTTATCGCGACGATAGGCGTGGACGCGTGCAAAGGGCAGGCGTATAACATCACGGCGGACGAATGGTTCACCTGGAACGATTACCATCGTATCGCGGCGGAGGTCGCCGGGGGAACGTTCGACCCGTGCTACATCCCGACGGATATTCTGCGGGAGGTCGCGCCCGCGCTGACCGGCGGCACGTACGAGATCTTCGCGTACCCGAGTGTTTTCGACAACGGCAAGATCAAGCGCGACACCGCCGCCGGTCCCGCCCCGTACACCGGGCAGACCGTTTCGTTCCGCGAGGGAGTCGCCCGCAACATCGCGTGGATGGACGAGAACGGCAAAGTCGCCGACACGGACGCGACGCCCGCCGGTCCGTACGAAGACAGTCTGGTCGCGGTATGGCGCTCCGGCGTCAACGCCGCGCTACCGCGAATGGCATAGTGGAAACGGGCGATGGGTTGTTGCGGTGGTAGCCTTTTACCGCCGCAACAACGAACCGCCTGTTCACCCCCCTGTAAGACTGCGGGACGCACGCGAACAACGCACGCTCCCCTCCGATTTGTTCGCGTTCAACGCCGAAAAGAATTCCTGTTGACAAGGGAAAGAAGGTATGGTATTTTCCTGTAAGCGCTTACAGAAAGCGCTTACATGCTCGGGATTATCGCTAGAATAGACTATGGCAGTATCAATCTACGAAGTGGCAACGGAAGCCAGGGTTTCCATCGCAACCGTTTCTCGGGTCCTCAACGGCAGGCCTTCCGCCCAGGTCGCGCCCGCCACTCAGAAACGTGTGCGCGAGGCGGCACTTCGTCTGGACTATTATCCCAGCGGGGTCGCCCGCGGACTTGCCCGCGGCCGGATGAATACCATCGGGTTGGTACTCTACTACGAGCAGCCTTCCGTGACCTCCGACCCCTATCTGGGACCTTGCCTGGATGGTATCCTTGCGGTCCACAAGCGCGATCATCAGAACACGGTGCTTTTTACGAAATCGAGTTGGGCGGAAGCCCTGGAACACTTGCCCTCTTTCTGTAACGGGCATTGCGACGGTCTGCTGGTGATACTCCCCCACACGGACAGCGCTATCATTGGGGCATTGGCCGGCCTCAAGGTTCCTTTCCTGCTGGTCGGCGACAGCCGCGACGATCCTGACCTGGTTTGTGTCGATGTCGATAACGTCGGGGCAGGCCGCGACGCGGTCCGGTATCTGATCGGCCTCGGGCACCGCCGCATCGCGGCCTTTTGCGGTAATGCGATTTTTTGCAGTAGCGGGCAGCGGCTGGAGGGCTATCGGCAGGCACATGAGGAGGCGGGTCTCCTTTATGACCCGTCACTGGTCCGGGATGGGTCGTATTTTCCGGCGCCGGGTTCCTGTGATGCGAGCGTGCGCGCGTTACTGGATCGCCCGCTAGCGGAGCGTCCTACTGCCATCTTTTGCTTCAACGACAACATCGCGATAGATACGCTACACGCACTGCGGAAACACGGAATCGCAGTCCCACAGGAAATGTCGGTGATCGGCTTCGATGATGTCCCTGCCGCAACGGCGGTTCACCCCGCACTGACCACGGTCCGCCAGCCGATTCGGGCAATCGGGGAGCGTGCGGCGGACCTTTTGCTGGCGCAAATTAATGGGGCGGTGGTGCCGGGACAGAAGGATCTGTTACCGGCGCAGATCATTGTCCGCGAGTCTACTTCGCCCCCGCCGAAGCTAGAGTGAGTTGTCAGGTAGCCCTCGCGTAAATCCGAGAGCAGGAAAGTGTTTGAAACTGAACCACACGCCGCCCGCGCAAAGGGCGTCAACGACCGGGGTCTGGAATGAATCCAAGGCTCATTAATAAAGAAAGAACTTTTATCATGCAACGATTGTACAGAACACCGCGCACCGCCTTCACGCTGATTGAGCTGCTCGTGGTGATAGCCATCATCGCCATCCTCGCCGCGATACTGTTCCCGGTATTCGCCCAGGCGCGGGAAAAAGCACGGCAAACAACGTGCCTGTCCAACGAAAAGCAGATCGGCTTAGGGGTCATGATGTACGTACAGGACCACGACGAAACATTCCCACGTCTGGAATATACGGAAGGCACAAACCGCCAGAACTACGCCCCCCTGACATGGGATGTCGCGGTCGCACCCTACGTCAAAAACGGTTCGGCGACCGTGACCTGGGCCACCACCGATGGCTCACCGGCAACCATTACTTCGGGCGGCATGTGGCTGTGTCCCAGCCAGCCGCAGGCCGATGCGCACCGCACCTATTCCGGGAATGACACGGTCTTCACCCAGCTCAAGTACGGCATCGACGGAAAAGATATACCCGTCACCACGCTGGCACAACTGACGCGGCCCGCCGACATCGTGATCATTTCCGAGAACAACAACATCCTTTCTTATTACGGCGCCAGCGACCGTCTCAGCGGGGATGCCTACTGGCAGTGCGGCGGCGGCGCGTATAAGTGCAGCGGTCCGGAGTCCGGCGCGAAATGGGACAAGGATATCAGCGGCACCGGCCCCGATCTTCCCGAGTGGCAGTGGGCGCAGATGGCTCGCTACCGCCACAGCGGCGTTTCCAACTTCGCGTTCGCGGACGGCCACGTCAAGGCGATTACCAAGGGGCAGTTGAACTGGTGCAAGAATTTCTACTATCCCGGAATTGGTAGCGCCTACAGCCCCGAGACGCCGACATTCTTGTTTAACCAGGGCGAAAGTTGCGCCGGTTTCC
>JACMMA010000886.1 GCA_014379275.1 Armatimonadota bacterium
CGGTTCTCCAATACCAGCCAGAATAACTATTTCAACCAGGTTTTCGGCATCAACTATCGCGCCAAAGGTACCTCGTTCAACCTCGGCGACGTGTCCGCGGCACTTCCCGGAAATGAGTTCGTTACCTTCGCACGCACCGTCCGCGGTGTATCGTTCGGGCGGGACTTCGGCAACGGAGTGCGAATCCAGGGAGTCGGCTCGTACACGCAGGCCGTCGCCCGCCGCGGCACGTTCCAGGGTAACGGGACAAAAGGGCCGTTCCCACTGCAATCGTCCTCGATCCTGGAGGGCTCGGAACGCGTCCAGTTAAACGGTGTCGACATGGTTCCCGGTCAGGATTACCAGATCGATTACCTCTTCGGGCAGATAACTTTTTTAAGTGGCCGCATCGTTAACCCGGAAGACACGGTTGTTTACACATACGAGGCGCAAAATTACAACTCGTCGCCGGGTTTGCTGACCGGCATGCGATTCGATCTTGTTCCGAATGCGTCGTCGAATGCGTCGCCGTATGCGGTCGGGTTCACGTGGCTTCAGCAGAAACAGTTATCGGGTAGCCAGGGAGTGTCGGAGATAACCGAGCGATTCCCGGTGAACAACGATCTGGCTTACCAGTACCAGCTGGCGTCCGGCATCGAAGCTGCGACCCCGGTCGAGGTACGCTATTTAGAAGAAGTTTTGGTGGAAAATAGGGACTTCCAACTGGTCCGCGCCTCGCGATTCTTCCGGCTGCTGCGTAAGTTCCCGCCGGACACCGCGTTCAACGCGACGTTGTCCCTTTCTATCAAATATCGCCCCGTCCGTCAGTCATCCATCGCGGGTGATCGCGGCATTATGGGACTGGATGGTAACTTCCGCGTCAACTCGACCACGAACCTCGCCTGGCAATACGGTCGCTCGCAAAACACGGTCCAGGGCTCGGACGGCGGCGACGCGATGTCGCTCAATGCGAACTTCGGCGGCGGGGGGCGGAACGGCCTAGGCGCCTGGAACGGGACCCTGGGCTGGCGTAACATCGGCGACACTTATGCCGGCATCGACTCCACTTCGGCGGCGTTTTTGCGGGCGGAAAAAGGGTTGCGCGGCACCCTGTCTTTCCGTCCCACTTCGTTTCTGTCGCTGACGACCTCGATGAACCAATCCCAGATCGGCAACCAGACAACGACAACGACGACCGACGGCGCACAAAACAGCGTTTTCAACTGGAATAAAAACACCCAGTGGCAAGGCGGATTCAGCCTGTCGCTGCCCCGGATGCCGCGTCTCGACTTCGCCCACTCGCAGGTGACACAGGGCACACAGGGTTCCACCGGAAGCGAATCGAACTATTCCTCGGACCAGCTCAACCTGAACTATCAGATCGGGATGCTCGGTGTCAGCGGGTCATTCGGTCGCAGTGTATCCCGCGGCCGATCCGTGTTCTCGTCCGGCTTCACCAACTCGTTGTCCGGGCCGCAAGTTACGGGCGGTTCGGTACTGGACGACGTTCGCAACGGCACCTATAATACCAACTCCGCCACGGACTCCTCGTCCGATACCGGGCGGTTAAACCTGTCGCTCACCCCGGCACCCTGGATTCAGATGAGTGGCGCGCTGGGTGTTTCGCGCACCCGATACGGCTCGACGGGAACATCGGGCGCCGCCGGTACGGCATCTAATGCCCGCGACAACACTTTCGGCGTCCGGCTTCCGCTCCGTGACAATCTGTCGTTCGGTTTGGACTGGTCAGAAAGTACCAACGGCAGGAACGATGTCCAGGTCGGAGGCGGATCACAGACCGGCTTCGGGATCGCCTCGCAACGCACGCGGACTACCTCGTTCGACACGCGCTACCAGCCGCGCGAGAATCTGGAGTTTTCGTTTCAATTCGGGCGCACTTTGTTTCTTATTCCCGGTTACGAAAACACGGACAGCAATAACACGGCATTCGGACTGACGTTCTCGCCGGTGCCGCAGGTCAATTTGTTCGGCACCTTCAGTAGCCAGAAATTGCTCTATCTGGGAAGTCAGAGCGGCAACAGCGACGATACGACGTTCCAATTGCAGGTAACCGCCGGACCATTCGAACGGGTGGGCGGTGCGTTCGGAAAAATGACGTTCAGCGCCTCCTGGCAACGGGTGAACACCGGCTCTGCCCTCTCAACGTCTTCATACAACGGGGACGGGAGTGATCTTATCGGCACGAATCCGGGGAGCGGGATTATTGGCGGCGGCGGTTCGACGAATGCCGGTGGGTTATTGCGTAGCGTGTCGCGGCAAGTGACGGATTCGACGTATTCCGCGCAACAACAGCGGTTGAACCTGTGGAACATACGCGCCGACTACCCTATCGCCAGTCGGCAGTCTTTGTACCTTTCCTGGCAAGGTATAGACTCTTTTTCACCGCTGGCCGGGGACACCGCGGGATCTTCCTACTATTCCGCGAGCAATTACCGGCGCGGGAATGGTGCCGTCGGCTATGATTTCAAACTGAACGAACTGATGACCCTGACCGCGAACTGGAACCTGATTCAGATGAATGACACCGAGCGGAGCGACCTTTCGTATCAAGCAAGGGCACTCAACGTAGACCTTTCGGCACGGTTCTAACGCGTTTCGCGGCGTAGCCTTCCGGGAGTTAACCCCGGTCGACTGTCCGCGCGGTAACTACCACCGCTCAAAAAACACGGTTTCGGCGGTGGTTTTCCCTTTCATTACGCAAGACGCTGGCGATTGGTGTCAGATAATCGGCGGTTAGTGAATAGACGAGTGCTCCTGCATTCCCCTATAATCGGAGTAGCAGGGATGTGTGGTATCACGCTCCCCTCGGACCTATGTACACCGCGATACCGGGCGGTACTTTCAACGAAGAAAAGCGTTTGGAGAAAAACAATGCGAAAAAAAATCGCCATGATCGGCGCGGGTAGCGTCGTCTTTTGCAAGACCCTGATGAGCGATATTCTCGCCACGCCCGCGCTCGCCGACAGCGAGTTCGCCCTGATGAGTCCGACCGAATCCAAACTAAGGCGCATGGAAGCGTTCGGGCAGCGGATGATCAAAGATAACGGGTTGCCCGGTTCCGTCTGGGCGACGACAAACCGCCAGGAAGCCATTAAAGACGCGGATTTCGTTGTCGTGATGATTCAGGTGGGCGGGTTCGAAGCATACGGCGTGGATTACGAGGTCCCGCTCAAGTACGGCGTCGACCAGTGCATCGGCGACACTCTCGGTCCGGGTGGGATATTCCGTGGGCAACGCCACATCCCGGTTTTGATGGATATCGCACGCGACATGGAAACGCTCGCAAAACCGGGGGCGATCATGCTTCAGTATGCCAACCCGATGGCGGCCAACTGTATGGCTCTGGGGAAAAACTCCGACGTGTCGTTCGTCGGTTTGTGTCACGGCGTACAGACAACGCTCGACCTGATCGCGGGCTACTGCGCGGTGCCGAAGGACGAGATCACGTATGTCTGTGGCGGGATCAACCACATGGACTGGTTTTTACGCCTGGAACATCAGGGGCGAGACCTGTACCCCGAGCTACGGGAACTCTTCGAGAAGCCGGAGTATTACAAGAACGAGAAGGTACGGGGCGAGGTTTTCCGGCAGTTCGGCTATTTTATGACCGAGTCTACCGGACACTTGTCCGAGTATGTCCCGTGGTTCCGCAA
>JACMMA010000172.1 GCA_014379275.1 Armatimonadota bacterium
GACCTCGCGGCAATCGCCGGGTCGGGCGAAAACGGCGTGGTCATGAAAGCCGACGTGGAAGCCGCACTCACGCAGGCGCCCGCCGTCGCACCCCAGCCACGCGCAACCGTCGCGCCCGTCACCACCGCTACGTCGGCACCTGTCGCTCTCGCGGTCGGCGACGGTGACACGGTGCAGGAATTCAACGCGATGCGCCGCACCATCGCCAAACGACTCACCGAATCCAAATCCACCATCCCGCACTTCTACGTCACGGCGGAACTGGACATGGAAGCGTTCCTCAAGTTCCGCGAGCAACTCAACACCTCGGCGGCACCGAACGCGGGCAAGATTTCCGTCACCGACATGATCACCAAAGCGTGCGCGGTCGCGCTGGTCGAAAACCCGGTCGTTAATTCGGCGTTCTCGGACAACAAACGCATCACGCGCCGTTCGGTGAACATCGGTATCGCGGTGTCCATCGAGGACGGTTTGATTGTCCCGGTGGTGAAGGGCTGTGAAAACAAGTCGCTCCGCGCCATCGCGAAAGAAACCCGCCCGCTGATAGAAAAGGCGCGCGAAAACAAGCTCAAGCCGGACGAATATACAGGCGGGACGTTCACGATCTCGAACCTGGGTCAGTTCGACGTCGAGAACTTCGCGGCGATCATCAACCCCGGCGAAGGCGCAATCCTCGCCATCGCTTCCGTACGCGACGTCGCGGCGGTCGTAGACGGACAGATCGTGCCGCGCAAGCGCATGAAAGTGACGCTCTGCGCCGATCACCGCGTCATGGACGGAGTCGCAGGGGCGATGTTCCTGCAATCGCTCAAGCGCGTGATCGAAAACCCGCTCCAGATCGTCACTGGTTAAGATTATCGAACCGCCAAGACGCCAGGGACGCAGAAACTGGAGAAGAGAGTAAGAGAAACCTCCAAAACCTTCTCTCACCTTGGCGGGCTTGGCGTCTTGGCGGTTAGTAACAAAAAATGGAAAAACGATTACAGAATCTTCCGGCGTTCGACCGGGCGGCGTTCGAGAAACTCGCGGGCGGCTGGAAAGGCATGTCTTCCGGTCCCGGCTCCGAACGCCTGGTGATCGAGTGGAGCATCAACACCGGGGCGCGTTGCTTCGTGTATCCGGCGGCGAAACGCGCGGCGGGTGAGAACATCCTCGCGAACCTCGGCGCGAACGACACCGACGAGCGGTACGCCGACTGGTTGGAGTTCGACTACGTCCCGAAGGTCGTGGACGCCGCGAAATCGCTTGGCCTGAACCCACAGGTCATCTGCGCCGACCTGCGCCCGGTACAAATCCAGCGGGCGCGGCGGCGTGCGTTGGCATCGTCCGCATTAGCGAAGGTCGCTATGGGCGGAAAAGTCCCGACGCATTGAACCGCGGCGTCCTCAGGGACCCGGTTAATACCCCCCGCCCCGGCAGGGACGTGGTGATACCCGCCTTGCGCGAACGCGGTTACGGATCCGTCCCCGTGAATGCGCTTTGGCAGAGTCGGAAACAGCAATGGTATGCGCAGCC